>WFQZ01000294.1 GCA_015486785.1 Thermoflexales bacterium | reverse complement strand
GCCCTGCACCAGCCCGATCTTCTTCTTGTTGCCGTAGGAAAGGTCTTCGATTTTGCGGTGCAGATCCAATTCCATGTACTCGGCCAGCTCGTGGAGGCGGGCCGAGTGGTCGCCGGGGTAGAAACTGGCGGAATACTTCAGCAGGTCAATGACCCTCATCCCCTCGTAGTAAAAGACCTCCGAGGGCAGGTAGCCGATGGCCTTGCGGATTTCCGGTCCGTCCTTGATGCAATCCCTGCCGAAAATCGTTGCCCTGCCGCTGGTGGGATAAATCAGCGCGAGCAGCAGGCGGATGGTGGTGGATTTCCCGGCTCCGTTAGGCCCGATGAATCCGTAAATCTCGCCTTCACGGATCTGGATGGAAACATCCACAATGCCGCGAGCTTTGCCGTAATACTTGGTGAGATGCTCAGTTTCAATAACGTTCATTTCCCCTCCTACGGGCTGCTGATCACGCCCCCGCAGCGGTTGAAGTTGGCCATGTGCTCCGCTTCCGTCTTGGCGAAGACGTGCGAGCCGTCATTTTTGGTGCAGTCCACCATAAAGAAGTAGTAATCCGTATCCGCCGGCGCGGCGGCAGCGCGGATGGACTTGATGCCGGGGCTGGCTATGGGGCCGGGCGGCAGCCCTTGATGGCGATAGGTGTTGTAGGGCGAGTCCACATCCAAATCCACGAAGTACAGTTGATGTTTCCACCACGTCCCTTCGTCGGGGCGATAGCCCAGGGCGTATTGCACCGTGGGGCACGCCGAAAGCGGCCAGCCGTCTCGCAGACGGTTGTAGTACACCCCGGCGATCACAGGCCGTTCCTCGTCTCGCACGGCCTCACGTTCCACAATTGAGGCCAGCGTGATGCCTTGGTAGAGCGTCAACCCGTGGGCGGCGAAGCCGTCCTGGATGTCGGGCGTCACTTGCCGCGCGAAGTTATCCAGCATCCGCGTGACCAAGTCCTTGGCCGTCGCGTTCATCGGCAAGCGGTAGGTGTCGGGGAACAAAAATCCCTCCAGCGTCGCCGTGATCGGGAGCTGCGCCAGAAACGGCTGCTGGAATCCCGCCTCGTGCCAACTGACCTGCGTCAACTGCAAGAAGTCGTCGGGGCGGATGGTGGTCTGCTCCGAGACCAACGCCGCCACTTCCTCCAGCCGTTTCCCTTCGGGGATGGTGACTTGTTGCTCCGGTGCGCGGGCCTGTTGCAACGCCTGGGCGATCTCCGGGATGGTCATCGTCTGCCGCAAGGTGTACGTCCCGGCCTGGATGCCGGCATCCAGCCCCTTGTACTGCACGTACCGCCGAAACAACTCCGTGTCGGAGATGAACCCTTGCGCCTTGAGGTTCCCGGCCACTTCGGCCACACTCTCGCCGGGCGCAATGGTGAACGTTTGCTCTGTGTCGTCGCTCCCGGCGGCCTGCGCCAGCGCGTCCGAGTTGCTGTCAATGTAGAAACTCAAGTACATATCTTCCGCCGAGCATCCCAGCGATAGAAACACCGCCAGCATGATCAAAAGTCCGATGAAATTCCGCCGTATCAACTCCGCCTCCTGCTAATTTTCCACCAAGCCGGACGCCTGCGCGTCCAGGTAAGTTTGCAAAATCACCGCTGCGGCCACCGCATCGAGCCACGCCTTGGAGGGCAGTCGCCCTAACTGCCGCCCGATGTCCACCGCGTCCTCGGTGCTCAGCCGCTCATCCCAAAAAATCAACGGCAGCGGGGGATCAAGCGCGGCGGCCAACTCGGCACTGTAAGCCCGTGCCCACGCGGCCTGCGTGCCCTCCGCGCCGCTCATCAACAAGGGCAGCCCCACTACGATCCTCTCCACGGCCAGCTCGCGCACGATCTGTTGAATGGCGGCGAAATCCTCGCGGCGGGAACGCCGCCGGAGCACTTTCAGGGGACGGGCGATCAGCCCGCTCTCACTCACCGCCACGCCGATGTACTTGCTGCCCAAATCCAAGGCCAGATAGCGCATCACCTTTGTCCGTGGGCACGCAGGCAACGCATTTGAATGCGCACCTCGCTAAACGGCAAACGGGGGAACCACGAAGGGGAAATTGTGACCTGCGGGGGACGGGCCAGCTCATACGTTTCTTCCAGCACCTTGACGGCTTCCGCGCGGGGCTTCCCGGCGATCAACTTCGTCGCCTCGCTCACATCCAGCTTGGCCGTAGCGTAGCCATACGCCTTGACGTAAAAAGTGAACGCCCCCGGCCCCACATCTTCCTCCGCCGACTCGCCGTACTCGAAGCTGGCGTCGGTGAGCACGTACCCCGGCGGCAGTTCCTCCGCCAACTTGTGATAGGCCACCGCCTGCACATCGGCCACTTTGACTTTCTGCGCCGTCACCAGCAGGCGCAAGCTCAAGCCTAACGTGTCGCTCTTCTCGCCCACCAGATGCGTGTAAGCCTGCTTGGGGACTGCTTGCACCGCCATCGTCTGCCGGGGCAAAAACTCCCCCGGCTGGAGGTATTGCTCGCTCTGCAACGCATTGTAGGCCTTGGCCATCACCTGGGCGGCGGCTAACTTCCACACGCGATCCCGATCCGCCTGCGAAACTACGGCCACCGCTTGATTCTCCGCCCCGCTGATGGGGTCGGGATTGGTCACCCGCACCGCGAATCCGGCCACGCCTTCCACCAGATTGACTTGGTACGCGCCGACATTGCCTTGCGGCCCCTCTTCCATCGCCTGCACCGGCACCGGCGATTGTCCGAAAGCCGGAATCGTTACATCCTGCGTGGTGATGAAGCGCACCGGATACGATCCGGCGGAAGTCCGCACCACCGTACCGGCGGGCACGCGGTAATCCTGCCCCAGGAGATTGGTCAACAACACCGTGCCGTGGGCGCGGCCCGATACGGAATAGCCTCGTCCGGTGGTGCCGGTCTCGGCATACGCCTCGAACTCGTCCCCGATGCGGGTCGCCGGAATCACGCCGCGTTGCAGGTCCACCGACTCAGCTTGCGGGTCAACGGAAATCGGCACGATGAGCGAGTAAGCCTTGCTCTGCGGGACCACCGTCACCGCAGCGGACGGCACGACCATTGCCCCCATGCCCACGACCACCAGCAGCACCGCCAGCAACACCGTGCCCTCAATCCCCCACAACCACGCCGGGCGATGCTGACCCCACTTGAAGCGGGGTCGGCGCGGCTCTTCGGCCCACAAGGGCCGGCGCGGACGCTCCGGCGTCCTATCTGCCCGCAGCGGAGGGAACGCGCCATGCTTTTCCAGATACGCTTGCGCCGCTTCCTCTGAGGGGAAGACCTTGAACCCCACCTCTCGCGTCAACGGGCGCAACTCCGGGTCGGAGATCGCCCAAGCTGCCTCCAGCCCCCGCCGCGCGACCTCGCGGCGCAGCACCTGGAAATCCAGCGGCAGCGTCCAGCCTCTGGTAACGTCCCACGGGAGCACGAGCAGCACCCGCGCCTCTGTCGTGCGGCGCAGGGCCTCGCGCACCGTGTAACGGTCATCTGTGGGTGTAATCCGTATGATGTCCACGAATAGGCTTAACCTCCAAGCGCAGCGCAGTATGCCATAAGAAGAGCCGTAGCCAAGATGTGCCGACGGCTTGCTCTCCGCGCAACTTGCCGCTAAAATGAGATCGGTTATTCAATCCGCCACCGGCAGCGAATGAGTTTGCCGCCTGCACCATCACACGGCCAGCACATTTGCCCATCGCCACTATGGAAAGGAGGCACGTATGGTTCAATGTCCAGAATGTGGCGCACGCATCCCGCACTCCGACGAGCTAGAGTTGTGGGATCATATCTTCTGCGAAATCTGCGGCGCGGAGTTGGAAGTCGTGGGGCTGAATCCGCTGGAGTTGGAAATCGTCTACGACCTGGAGGAAGACGACGAAGTCCTGGCGGAACTGGATGAGTTGCTTGATGAAGAGAAGCTGTTGCTTTAGCGCAGCCCGCGATTGGCCGCTCGGCGAAATATCCCCTCGCGGCGTGATCTGCGACGCGGCGTCAATGGCCGTCTTTTGCCTCAAGTTGAGCAATCACAAACCACGGTGCCTCACGTAAAGCACCGTGGTTTTCTTTTCCCTCTCCGGGTGACTCAGGAACGTCCCCGCTCATGGATCGCCGTCAGCGACGCCGCCAGTTGCGCCACCGTGCGGCGGATGTCAAACTCGGACAGCACTTTCGCTCGTCCGCGCTCGCCCAACCGTTCCCGCAAGGAGGCATCCTCGGCCAAGCGGAACAGCGCGTCGGCCAAGGCCGAGGCGTCATCTGAGGGCACCAGCAAACCGGTTTCCCCATCCACCACCAGCTCCGGAATCCCCGTGACCGGCGTGGTGACTACCGGCAGGCGCGTCACCATCGCTTCCAACAGCACATTGGGCATGCCGTCGCGGTCCCCGTCCGGGGCGATGGTGCAGGCCAGCGCGAAGATGTCGCTGTGGGCGTAAAGCTCCCGCACCTCGGCTTGAGTTTTGGCCCCGGTCAACGTGACCTCGTCGCGCAGTCCCAGCCGCGCGATCTGCGCCTCCAGGGATTCGCGCTGCGGGCCGGCCCCCACAATCGTGCAATGGAAGCGCAATCCGCGCTCCTTCAGCATGGCACAAGCCTCAACGAGATACGGATGGCCCTTCTTGGCCGTGAGGCTGCCCACGGAAAGGATACGGATTGGCTCGCCCTGCGACTCCGGGCGGCGCGGCGTGAACTCGCGCGGGTCCACCCCGTAATGGACGATGGCGATCTCCGCCGGCGACCAGCGCGGGCAGAGGTCGGCGATGAAGCGGCGGTGATACTCCGAAACGGTGATCACCCCGTCGGCCAACGCCAGTTGACGGCTCACGTCGCGCGGGTCGCGCATAAACAGGCCGAAAGCGTGCGGGTGCAGGCTCACCGTCACCCCGATCAGATCGGCGGCCACCTGAGCGGCAATCCCGTTGACCCACACGAAATGCGCGTGGACGTGCTCCACGCCCAACTGCTGCATCACGCGGGCGAAGTACACCGCCTTGGGGAAGAGCAGCAAGGCCCGCGCCAGAATGGGCGATTCGTGGCGGGAAAGAGTCACCGCGTGCCACAGCGCACGCCCGTAGCGCAGCGGCGTCCGCAGCAGGAAGCGCAGGTTGGCCGCGACCAACTCGCGCGAGCGCAGCAAGGGGCTGTAGTGCGTGTACGGCAACATCGTCTTCGCTTGCTGATGCACCGGATAGGGCAGCGGGTCAAACAGCGAAAACACATGCACTTCGTGCCCCGTCTGGCGCAGCAACACCATCTCCCGCAGGATGAATGTCTCTGTGAGGTGCGGGAAGCGCGAGAGAATGTAGGCGATCCGCAGCTTCTTCATACGACTCCCCCGTGCGCGGCCCGGCGGGGCACCTGGTGATGCCGCCGACACCGGGCTTCGTAACGCTCGCTGGCCCCGATCAACACGATGGGATCGTCGTAATCGGCCGGGCGGCCATCAATGAGCCGCTGCGAGCGGTTTGCCGGTGCGCCGCAGACCATACAAATCGCGTGCAGCTTGTCCACCCGCTCGGCAATCGCCAGCAACTGCGGCATCGGGCCGAACGGTTCGCCGCGAAAGTCAGTATCCAGCCCCGCGCAGATGACGCGCTTGCCCTGCGCGGCCAGCGTGTTGCACACGGCGACGATTCCTTCATCAAAGAACTGCGTCTCGTCTATCGCCACCACATCCGCCCCCGGATCCACCCGCCGGAGCAGTTCCGCGCTGTTGTTGACCGGAATGGCGTCTTTTTGCATGCCGTTGTGGGAAGCAATCGCCGAGTCCGCGTACCGCTGATCAAGCGCGGGCTTGAACACCTGGATAATCTGCCGTGCGATCTGCGCCCGGTGCAGGCGGCGGATCAGTTCCTCGGTCTTGCCGCTGAACATGCTGCCGCAGATCACCTCAATCCATCCGCCACTAGGGGGTCTACACATAAGCCACCTCAGCTCTTAGGACGAGAAAACGAGGCAGGAATGAGAATCCCTGCCTCGTTGATTTTTATCGGTGTCGGGAAAGCTACGCAGCTTCTTCGGGGGACTCGTCTCCGGGGAGCACGAACCCGTGCGCTCGCAGGCCTTTCTTCAGGTCGGCCAATGCTTTCAGTCCGAATCCTTTGATGTCGGTCAAGGCCTCGTCGCCGTCGCGCTCTAACCGCTCCAGGATGTCGCCCACCTTTTGGACGCCGGCCTTATCCAACAGATGCTCCAGGCGCGTGCCCAGTTCCAGCCCGCCGATTGGCATTTCGGGCGAAGTCCGCTCCGCACGCCGTCGTTCTGCTTCGGCCAAAGCCTGCTCACGAGCCTTCAAGCGGCGCATAAAGCGATCCACTTGTCCTTCCGTGTCCACAATGCGCTGTTCCCCGGTGTAAAACGGGTGACATTGTGAGCATACATCCGTGCGCAGCTCCGGGACCGTCGCCCCGACCGTCCAGGTGGCTCCACAAGCGCACGTGACCTTTGCTTCGGGATACCAACGGGGATGAATCTTGTCTTTCATGCCTACTCGTCTCCTTTGGGCAGCACGTTGACCCGTTTGCGCCCGCGCACCACGTCAAATTTCACAACGCCATCTTGCAAGGCGAACAAGGTGTAGTCCTTGCCCATCCCCACATTGATGCCCGGCTTGAGCCGCATGCCCACTTGCCGCACCAGGATGTTCCCGGCACGCACCACTTCGCCGCCGTATTTCTTCACGCCACGGCGTTTCGCGCGACTATCACGGCCATTGACGCCACTACCTTTTTTCCGTCCCATTTCCTTATGCTCCCTTCACTATTTCATCTATGCGCAGGCGCATATAGGTTTGCCGATGCCCCTGGCGACGGCGGTAACGTTCCTTGGGCTTGTACTTGAAAATGTGAATTTTCGGCCCTCGGAACTCCTCCACAACGGTGGCGACGACTTTCGCGCCGGGTACGGTGGGTTGACCGACGACAATGTCATCACCATCTGCCAGCAAGTAGACCTCGTCTATCTCCACCTGCGAATCCACGGCTTGGTTAGGAAGCCGCTCGATGATCAACTCACTGCCTACAGATGCTTTGTATTGATGTGATCCTGATCGAATTACTGCGTACACGTTTTCCTCCCATAACACAATAGAAGCCAACCCCGTAGGGTCGGCTGTGCCGAGATTATAGCGATGATGAAGAATTTGTCAATGATCGCCGCGCGGTACTGGCGTATCACGCCACGCAGAGTAGAATACTGTCAGATCGTCACTTAGACAATGGAGGGAAGGCATGAACAGTGAAGCACAAAGCATCCGCGAGGGGCTGAAGAGCGTGATTGACTTTGAATTGGGGTTGGACGTTGTGTCGCTGGGGCTGATCCGCGACATCGCCGTGGATGATGAAGGCATCCGCATCACGATGATTCTCACCTCGCCGATGTGCCCGATGGCCTCGTACCTGTTGCAGCAGGTGCGCGAGCGGGTTGCCGAGTTGACCAAACGCCCCGTTGAGGTGGTCTTGGGGCACGAGCAATGGCGACCGGAGATGATGGACGAGGATGCCCGCGCGATGATGGGCCTGTGAGGCGGTCGCGTGCCCAAACTGCGGCTGGATGATGCTCTGCTCGCCGAGGGGCTGGCGACGGATCGCGCCACGGCGCAGCGGCTGATCCGCGCCGGTGAGGTGCGCCTCAACGGCCAGCTCGCCGATCAGCCGGGGATGAAGGTGCCGTCCGACGCCACAATCCGGCTCCGCGCCAGGCCGCGCTTCGTCAGCCGTGGCGGGGAGAAGCTCGCCGCCGCGCTGACGCGCTTCCCGGTGCCTGTGCAAGGCGTCACCGCCGCCGACATCGGCGCGTCCACCGGCGGATTCACCGATTGCTTGTTGCAGCACGGCGCGGCCAAAGTTTACGCCGTGGACGTGGGGTACGGGCAACTCGCCTGGACGCTGCGACAGAACTCGCGCGTGGTGGTGCTGGAACGCACCAATGCCCGCTACCTTGAGCATCTGCCGGAGCCGGTCTCGCTGCTCGTCTCGGACGTGTCCTTCATCTCGCTGCGCACCATCTACGCCACGGCAGTGCGCTGGCTCGCGCCGGGGGGACACGTCGTCTCGCTGATCAAGCCCCAGTTTGAAGCGGCGCGGGCGCAAGTGGGCAAAGGCGGCGTGGTACGTTCCCCCGCCGTCCACCGCGAAGTCCTCACCCGCGTCACCGCCGCGCTGGGCGAGTTGGGATTGGGGCTGCGCGGCCTGATGCGCTCGCCGCTGCGCGGCCCGGCGGGCAACGTGGAATTTTTGGGGTGGTGGCAACTGGGCGCAGGCGATCCCCCGGAAGCCTGGATCGCCCGAAGTCTGGCCGAGTAACTCGCTCACTTGCGCGAACCTTTGGCGGTGAGCCGTTAGGAGATAAAACCATGGACGCACGACACATACGAAACTTTAGCATCATTGCCCACATTGATCACGGCAAATCAACGCTGGCCGACCGGCTGCTGGAGATCACCGGCACGGTTGCCGCCCGCAAGTTTGCCGGACATTCGCAACTGCTGGATAGTATGGACTTGGAGCAGGAAAAGGGCGTGACCATCAAAGCCTCGGCGGTGCAGATGCACTGGCAGGCCGCCGATGGCGAGATGTACGAACTCAACTTGATCGACACCCCCGGCCACGTGGATTTTGCCTACGAGGTGAGCCGCGCTCTGGCCGCCTGCGAAGGTGCGGTGTTGGTGGTGGATGCCACGCAGGGCATTGAAGCGCAAACTTTGGCCAATCTCTACCTGGCCTTGGAAAACGACTTGGAGATCATTCCGGTGGTTAATAAGATTGACTTGGCCACAGCCCAAGTTCAGGAAGTCTCCGCCGAGATCGCCGAACTGCTGGGCGTGCCCTTGGAGGAGGTGATCCCCGTCTCCGCGAAGGAAGGGCGCAACGTCGCCGCCGTGCTGCAAGCGGTGGTTGATCACGTGCCGCCGCCTGACGATCCGGTGGACGCGCCGCTGCGGGCGATGATCTTCGACTCGCACTACGACCCTTACAAGGGCGTGATCGCCTACGTGCGGATGCGCGGCGGCCAGGTGAACGCCGACACGCGCTTGCTGATGATGGCGACCCGTGCCCGCTGCGATCCGGTGGAAGTGGGCATCTTCACCCCGGAGATGACGCCCGTCCCGCAACTGACGGCGGGCGAGGTGGGCTACATCGCCACCGGACTCAAGACGGTGCGCGAGGCCCACGTCGGCGATACGATCACCTCCGCTAAAGAGCCGGCCCCGGAGCCGTTGCCGGGCTATCAACCGGCCAAGCCGATGGTCTTCGCCAGCCTCTACCCCGCAGAGGCGGACGATTACCCCAACTTGCGCGACGCGCTCGAAAAGCTGCAACTCAACGACGCCGCCTTGACCTTTGAGCCGGAGACTTCGCAAGCTCTGCAATTCGGCTTCCGCTGCGGCTTCCTGGGATTGTTCCACATGGTCATCGTCCAGGAGCGGCTGGAGCGGGAATACGGCCAAAACCTGGTCGTCACCGCGCCGAGCGTTGCCTATCAAGTGGAGCTGAACGATGGCCGCACCATTGAAATCCACCGCCCCGCCGATCTCCCCGATCCCACGCTCATCAAGGAAGTGCGCGAGCCGTGGATGAAGGTGCAGGTGATCACCCCCACCGAGTACATCGGCGTGCTGATGGAGATCTTCCGCCGCAAGCGGGCCGACTTCCTGATGACCGAGACGCTCGACCCCAAGCGTGTCCAGCTCACCTTTGACGTGCCGCTGGCCGAGATGGTGATTGACCTGCACGACCGCATCAAATCCGCCACCCGTGGCTACGCCTCAATGGATTACGCCTTTGATAGTTACCGCCCCGACGACTTGGTGAAGGTGGACATCCTGGTGAACCGCGAGCCGGTGGACGCGCTGGCGATCATCGTCCACCGCGACAAAGCCTACGAAAAAGGCTCGCTCCTCATCCGCAAGATGAAGGAAGCGATCCCCCGGCAACTGTTTGAGGTGCCCATTCAAGCCGCCGTGGGCGGCAAGATCATCGCCAGGGTCAACGTCAAGGCCCTGCGCAAGGACGTGCTGGCCAAATGTTACGGCGGCGATGTCACCCGCAAGCGCAAGCTGTTGGAAAAGCAGAAGGCCGGCAAGAAGCGGATGAAGCAACTGGGCAACGTGATCATCCCGCAAGATGCCTTCTTGGCTATGTTGAGACTTGATGAGGAGTAACCCGATGAGCTTAGGATTTACTTGGATGCAGATTCCTGAACAACGGCGCAAACGCCTGACCCTCGTTTTCATCGCTGCCATCATCAGCGGCGCGATTCTGTGGGCCGGGCGCAACGTGATCTTGCCCTTCCTGATCGGCCTGTTCCTAGTGTACTTACTCTACCCCATCGCGCGGCAGTTTGAAACGTGGATGCGGCGGCTGCGCTCCCGGCGCGGGCTGAGCTGGCTTGCCAAAGCCGCCCGTCCCCTTTCCATCGTGATCACCTACCTGCTGCTCATCGCGCTGATCGCCGGATTCTTCGCCATCCTCGTGCCGGTGATCAGCGATCAATCCAAGGCCCTGTGGGATGAGAAAGATGCTGTGTTGAACTACCTTTCCAACCTGCTGGAAAACATCGTGCAGCAATACCACCTCTTGCCTCCCACGCTGCGCAGCCGCTTGGATGTCCAACTGAACCAGTGGGATACCAAATTCGGCGATCTGGGGCAGGAGGCGCTCAACTTGCTGGGCAACATTCTGCAACAGGCCGTGGAGGGCACGGCCTGGGTCATCTCCTACACCTTCAGCCTGGCGCTGGCCGTGGTGATGATTCCTTTCTGGGCCTTTTACTTGCTGCTGGATTCGGAGGAGCTTGCTGCTTCCACCGTCCACCTGATTCCCACCACGATCCGCGAAGACGTGCTCAAGATCGCCACGATCACCGACAGCATCTTCGGGGCTTACCTGCGCGGGCAATTGCTCTTGGGGCTGCTGATGGGACTCGTTTCCATCCTGACCTTCACCCTGCTGGGCGTCAATTTCGCCGTCTTGCTGGGCGTGATTATGGGCATCTTCAAGATGATCCCCAGCATCGGCCCGATCATCGGCACGATCCCCGCGCTGCTGGTGGCTCTGGTGCAAGACCCATCCCTGGCCCTGTGGGTAGGCGTGTACGCCCTCGCCGTGGAGCAGGTGGAAAACTTCCTCATCTCGCCCCACGTGATGGGGCACAGTGTACGCCTTCACCCGGCCATCGTGATGATCGTGCTGGTGCTGGGCAGTGAACTCAACGGCGTCTTGGGGCTGTTCTTCGCGCCGGTCGTCACCGCCATCCTGCGGGATGTCTTCCGCTACCTCTACTATCGCACCTCCACCCCGCCCACCGTGCCGGATGAAGCCTTGCAAAGGGTCTGGCGTGCCGAACCGTTTGACATGCGCCTCTGAGTGCGCCCGTAACGGCGAGTTGCGCGGAATGGAGGAGAGCTACGCTCCGTCGTTGACGTAATTCGCCGTTACGGTGTAAACCGGACGCCCTGTCTGTGACGCTCCCCGCAACCACCCCAAGTCCCGCCCGATCAGTAACTCGGTCATCTTGGCATGGTGCGTGTTTTTCATTGCCACCGGTTCTGTCTCAAGCCCGTAGCGATGGGCTAACTGTCGCACCCCGGCGCAATTGTCATACGTCAATAAGAAATCCCCGGCAAGCTGACTCGCCAGGCGAAAGAGAGCTTCGTGGTCCAACTTGTGGTGTGCGTACAACCGCGCTCCGGCACGCTTCCCCGCAGCCGTGTATGGCGGGTCTATGAAGTACACTGCGTCCTCCCGCGCTAAGTTCTCGCGCAGCACGCGGAGTCCATCGCCGTGGATGAAGGTGATTTTAGATTTGAACGCGGCAATATCACGAATCCGGCGGCTAATCGTTTCGGGATACCACCTGGAGCGGATGCCCTTGCCATTTTCTCCGTGCTTAATCCGCCCGGCACCGGGGGCGAGGATGCCGCCATGGTTAATCCGATTCCTCAAGATCGTCTGGAAGGCAAGCTCGGCCGGCGAAGTCGGAGGCGAGGCCAAAGCCTCCTCCGCGCTTTGCGCGGTCAGTTCAAAAGAGGCGATCCTATCGGCCAGCCAATCCGCGCCGCCTCCGAGGATCACTTGCCACACTGCCGCAACTTGCTCG
>WFQZ01000293.1 GCA_015486785.1 Thermoflexales bacterium | reverse complement strand
GGTGAGAGCGGATGGACAGCAGTTGTACTGCTTCCCAGTAAGCTGTTTCGCTCAGGGATATCAACAGCTCTGGCAACAGGAAATTGAATCTTCCACTGTGACGGAACTTGTCCAGAGGGCAATAACTCAATCGTAGTGCTATATGGACTGTCGTTGATGGGGACTGACGGCTAACCTGTCGTTACAGCCGGCCGCCCCATTGTGGTGGCTTGTGAGGGTTGAGCTTTCTACAGGAGTCATAGCGGAGTAGGTTTATATAGATGGAGCGGTGGTTGGGATCCTGGCTGTTAGCCCGCTTCCCACTTGTTTTAGCCCGCTTCCCACTTGTTGCGGAGGGCAAGGAGAGCAAACCATTATGAAACCAATCAAAGTACTATTCTTTGCGGCTAATCCAACTGGTACTACCCCTCTGAAACTGGATGAAGAAATCCGCGCGATTACTCAAAAAGTGCGGGCTTCGGCACAACGGGATTTGATGAACATCAAATCAGTTTGGGCAGTACGCCCCGACGACCTACTTCAATCTCTCAATGAGTACAAGCCTCAGATTGTGCATTTCAGCAGTCACGGCAGTTCAAAAGGGGAAATAATACTACTTGACAGCAATGGTAAGCCCAAATCTGTTGGCGCAGCGGCACTTGGAGCACTTTTCAAAACCTTGAAAGACAACGTGCGGGTTGTCATCCTTAATACTTGCCACTCGAGAGTGCAAGCAGAGGCCATTATAGAACACGTAGATTGCACCGTTGGAATGAATGCTGTGATTGGTGACCAGGCCGCTATTACCTTTGCTGCTTCTTTTTACAGAGCAATTGGATTTGGGCGTTCAATTCAGGAAGCATTTGAGCAAGGTAAAGTTGCTCTAATGCTTGAAGGAATCCCTGAGGACACAATTCCCGAATTGCTGTACAAATCGGGAGTCGACCCTCGCGAATTGTTTCTGCTTGACTCTCAACATTACCAACATTTTAATTGGTATAACGAGACTCCTGCTACAGACGATGTAAATTGGATAAAAGAAGGTCTTGAATGGTTGCGGCATGGCTTCTACTCACAATACGGCAGCGACCGTGTCCACCGATATCAAGTCACTGAATTTTCGCAATGGGAACAAGAAGCATCCACTCTTGATGCTCTCTCTTTATATGACAAGGGACGATTACTAATTGATAATAGAGAGTATCCCAAAGCAACGGCTTATTGGGCAGCACTCTGGAAACGAGAACCTACAAATCCTGAATACGAGTCTTATCTTAGGCTTTGCTTATCCAAAGTGGAACGGGAAATTCGCATTGAAAACGCAATTAACGCTTTGATTGGTATAGCAGAATCCACCTGGCATTTGGGTGATTACAAAGGTGTCATTGAATATATGAACAAAGTTCTTGCCCTTTCACCTAACCAT
Organism: Thermoflexales bacterium; assembly: GCA_015486785.1. Lineage (GTDB taxonomy): Bacteria > Chloroflexota > Anaerolineae > B4-G1 > SLSP01 > S014-19. The sequence continues at coordinate 14,601 of WFQZ01000293.1, read as the reverse complement.
CCTGCAGCTCTAAGGCTCATTGAGAGAGCGCAAGAAGCAATCTTGGAGCGTGCAAGAAAACATAAGTGACAAAGCAGCAATCTTTATCTATGGAAGTGCGGCCTAACATCAACTTCTACCCGACACAGCTATCAAGAGGGAGAACGAGGGCGGATTGGGCCTGCGGAGAGGTCTCTGGGCGGAAGCGCTTCGCCTGGCATGTCGCGCAAGTGAAGCGTAACCGTTCCACAGAATTGCCGCAAGCGTCACGCAGCGGAGGGGATGTCCGCACCGTAGCACCACGCTGACGGAGCGGCATGCGCGGGACAGCGGCGCAATCCCGCATAGCCGCTCGGCGGTGGGGAAGGACATACGCAAGAGGCGCGGAGCGCAGAGAAAGAAAGTGAAATCTCTGCTCCCCGCGCCTCGGTGGGGGACAGTTCCCACATATGCTTACTCCGGTCACGCCGGCAGGGTGAAGGTAAAACGACTGCCTTTGCCGCCCGGACCGGATTCCACCCAGATGTGCCCGCCGTGAGCCTCCACTGCCATGCGGCAGAAGACCAGCCCCAGCCCAAAGCCGCGCGAACGCACATTCGGATCGTCGCTTTTGACTTGCGCGAATCGTTCGAAAATCCGGGGGCGTTCCTGCGGCGGGATGCCCGGCCCGGAATCGGTCACGCTGACGTAGACGTAGCCGGCCTGCACGTGCGCCTCAATGGCGATGGTGCCGCCTTCCGGGGTGAACTTGATCGCGTTATCCAGCAGATTGGTGAGCACCCGATCCAGCCGCACGCGATCCCCTTCCACCACCAGCGACTCAGGCACCTGGGTGTGCAGCGTGATGCCGCGCCGCTCCACCAGCGAGCCGAACCGCTGCGCGATATCCGCCATCAGGTCCGCCAGAGCAAAGCGGCTCAAGTTGAGCTGCACCACGCCGGCTTCCAGCCGCGACACATCCAACAGCGTATCCACTAGGTACTGCATCTTATCGCAGGCCGTGTGCGCGATATCCAACGTGCGGCGATTCTCCTGCAAAACGTCCTGGGGCAGCGTCATTTCCAGCGACTCCAGCGCGAATTTGATCAGCCCCAAGGGGTTGCGCAGGTCATGGACGATCAAATCGCTGGTTTCCTGCCGCACCCGCTGTAACTCCAGCAAATACTGGTTCTCCGTCTCCAGTTGGCTCATCCGCTGCGCGAATTGCCGCCGCGCTTGCTCGCTGTGGTGGCTGATGAGGCTGTTTTCCCGCAGCCGCTTGCTCAAGGTCTCAATGAGCTTGGTGCTGAGCGCAGGAGCACGCCGCATGAGCTTGTGGAAATCCTCGTTGGAAAGCCGCAGCACTTCAATCGGCTCCAGAGCGACCAGCGAGGCGGAGCGCGGATAGTCGTCAACCAACGTCATCTCGCCGATCAACTCGCCGGGGCCGCGCACGCCCAACACGGTAGGCGATTGCACGTCGCCCTTGAAGACCACCACCCGCCCGGAGCGGATCAAATACATCACATCGCCCGGCTCGCTTTCTTCCACAAAGACCTCGCCCGTATCATACGAATGTTCCGTGGTGAACAGGTTGAGCAACTCTTGTTCGGCGGGTGTGCCCCACGCGGCCTGATCATACGATTCCGCGCCCACATAGGGAATATCCTCTTCCATAATAATCTCTTCCAAACGCCTTAATTCCTGCGGGGTCAATTTACGGTGTGTCATCCTTCCTCCTGTGAGCGCGGCTGCAAAACCGCGAGTGCATCTTGATAGCCGTACCGGGCCAGTACCGCGTTATCGTAAGGGTGATAATCAATGATTGAGGTGAGTCCTAACAGAGCCGTGGGGGCGATGATACGCACCTTCTTCCGCTGCTCCGGCGTGAGCCGTTGCAATTCGCTGCGGAATGAGCTGAGCATCAACCAATCCAAGGCCCGATCCAAGGCGTCCAGTATCGTGGGCGACGCGCCGCGCAGCGGCACGCCCTCACCGTCGGGCGATTCGTGCCACGGCGTCATCAGCACCACCACGATCTCCTCCGCCGCCACCGCCAGGGCCGGCGCGACGGGCGTGTTGGCGAGCAACGCCCCATCCCACCAAGTCCGCCCTTCCACAGGGGTCGCCTCGTAGAAGCCGGGGATGCTGGAGCTGGCCATAATGTGCTCCGGCGTCATACGGGACGCCTGCCCCGCAACCCCCGGCGGCACGTGATTCCAAAACATGCGCAAAGCTCCGGTTGCAACGTCCGTGGCGGCGATGCCGAAGTACGGCGCGGCGGGATCGTTAAGCTGCTCAAAATCCACGTACTGCGCGAGCAACTGCTGCCAATTCTTGCGCTCCATCACCGCCGGTTTGAGCAGCTCTTCCGTAAGCGGGGACTTCATTTTGTGGAGGCGGGCGGCCAGCTTGATGAAATAATCGTACCAGGGTAATTCGCCCTGCTGCTCGCGCATCTCTTGAGGCAGCCATCGCTCAAACAAGTGCCGCCGCGATAACTTCTGCCGCATCTCGGCCAGCGTGCTGCCCAGCCCGAAACTGGTCTCCGAATCCGCCGGACGGCTCAAGATCGGCGGCGTCTGTATCTCTTGCAACATCTTGAGCACGATGCCCAGAGCCTCTTGCAGCAGCAAAGGCCATTGGGGCGCAACGTGCTGCAATGTATCGTTGAGCATCTCATCCTGCCACAGGCGAGCCAACAACGCCGCGCCTGATTCCTCCCCTCGCGGGGCGAGCAGCAAAGCTCCGTTCGTCGCCCCGATGGAGTTTCCCAACACCATATCCGGCTGCCAATGGAGCTGTTCCAAGGCCTGACAGACGCCCACTTGATACGCGCCGCGTCCGCCGCCGCCGGAGAGCACCAACACCCGCTTGATTTCTTCTCCTCCCATATCAACCTCCTCACACGAAAAGACTGCGGTCTATGCCGCACCGGCCACAGACGCTATTTTACTCTGTTACGCCCTTCCGCGCCACCCGCGAGTTCCGAAGTCGCCAGGGTCATTTGACCAAGAGTTCCGCCACGGTCAGCCCGTCCCCGGCGACGCCCGGCCCACGGCACGGAAGCCGCTGCCCGTTCAGATCGTACATCCCCACGCGCAGCGTGTAACGCCCCGCCGGAATGTCTGCCGGCAACCACACCCCGCAGCGATCTAACACCTGCTCCCCGGCGGCCCACCGGTTCGTGAGCGCAAATCCGCCCTGCGGCTCCGCGTCGTACTGCGCCGCCAACGCCCCTTGAGCATCCAGCAGATGCACGAACACCTTGTAACGCTGCGCCGGAGCCGCCCGCGCCGCCCAGAACAACGTCAGCGGGATGATCTCCCCGCCGTGGTAAGTCTCCGCCGGCAGGGCGACGCCCCGCAATGTGATCGCCTCCCCCAGCGTGACGCTCAAGGGCACGGTCGGAGTCAGCGGGCGCGGGCCGACGCCGTAAACCGCCAACCGCACATCTCCGATCCAACTTTGCTGCGCCGGATACGCCATCTGAGCCAACAACGGCTCCACCAACCGCTGCGGGTCCGATTCCCCATCCCCCCAGAAGAGCACAAACAGCCGCCGATGGCCGCGCAGCGCGTCCGTGACCCACTGCCGCGCTTGTGCCTCGGTGGGACGGTAGGGCGCGGGCAAGACCGGCGCGGGGCCGTGATAGTAGTAGGTAAACACTTCCCATTGATTGGGCGCACTCAGCAACACCGCATCATCGGGATGGGTGATCGCGTGCAGGCGAGCCGCAATGCCGCGATAATCGTCACGGGCATACGCCGGATCGTCGTACAAGTGGCGCAGCGAGCGACCCTGCAACACCAGCAATCCGGCCAGCGTCAGCCCGACCAGCCCCGCGAGTACGCGCCGGCGACCGGCCACCTCCCGCCAGGGGAGCGCCAGCCACACGCTCAGCGGCACCACCGACACCACCAGGAACTTGAGATACGCCGGGCGGTACACGTCCAGGGCCGCGATCAACAGCGCGGGGATCACAGCCATACTCAACGCGCTCCAGGCGACAAACGAGCGCGGGCGGCTGATCCCGCCCAGCACGATGCCCGTCCCCAGCAACCACCGGCCATAGCGCAACTGCTCCGCCGGCAGCGTGATTCCGGCGATCAAGGCCGCGGACATATCGCGCAGCGCGTGCGCCTCCGTCAAGTCCGGCGGACGCCAGCCCAAAGCGTGCATCGCCACCGGCAGCCACGGCAAAAACAACGCCCCGGCGATCCCGTGCGCGGCAAGCCACCATCCGGCCAAGGCCCAATCGCCGCGTCTGCGCACCAGCCACCATCCGCCAAAAGCGAGGTCCAACGCCAGTAGCGCGAACAGATACGTGTACTGCGTGTACAGCCCCAGCGCGATGCTGCCGGTCAGCACGGCCACCGCCCGGCGGGAAGGCGACCGCATCAGCCACACCATCGCCCCCCACGTCAGCGCGGCGAGCAACGCCAGCAGCGCGTACATCCGCGCCTCCTGGCTGTAGTAGACCAACAACGGATGCGCCGCCGTAAGTCCCGCCGCCGCTCCGGCGACCCGCCACCCTCCGGCACGCCGCCCCAGCGACGCCGCCACAGCCACCGTCAACACCCCGCAGAGCGCGGAAAACCCGCGCAACGCGAACTCCGAATCACCGGCCAAGGCCCGCCAGCCGTGCAGCAGCAGGTAATACCCCGGCGGATGAATGTCCGCCGCCGTGCCGCGCAAAATCAGCGCGACGGGCCGCTCGACCAGCCGCGCGGAGTTCCCCTCATCGTTCCAAAACGATTGCGCATCCAGCCGATAAAAACGAAGCGCGGTGGCAAAGAGCACCATTGCCACCCCGATCCATAATGTCCACTTGCGATCCTTCATTCCGGTTCACCCCTCAATTTGGGTCAAGTATACTCCATATTTGTAACTGCCAATTTCCCCAAATCGCCCGCCGCACACGCGAGCGGAAAGGCAAAATCTGGTATGATAGAGGCAAATACGGCAAAAGGAGAGACGAAATGGCTTACGATGAAACAATTTTACGCCATATGCTTACTTTGCAGCGAGATGAGATCACCGGATACGAGACGTATCTCAAGCTGGCGCAGGTGAATCAGGACGCGCACAACCGCGAGGTGCTGGAGCACATCGCTCAAGAGGAGATGGGGCATTATCTCTTTTGGAAATCCCGCACCGGGGAGGATGTCGGCGCGGACAAATTGAAGGTGTGGTTTTACACCTGGATAGCGCGGATTTTCGGGCTGACGTTCGGCCTGAAGTTGATGGAGCGCGGCGAGGCCGCAGCCCAAGTGGCCTACGCGGCGATCAGCTCCGTCGTGCCGGAGGTGCAGCAGGTCTTGGCGGATGAGGAGGCGCACGAAGCGCAGTTGCTCAACATGCTGGATGAGGAAGGGTTGAAGTACGCCGGGTCCATCGTGCTGGGGCTGAATGATGCGTTGGTTGAACTCACCGGGGCCTTGGCGGGATTCAGCTTCGCGTTGCAGAACACGCAAGTGATCGCCTTGGTGGGGTTGATCACCGGCATTTCGGCCTCGCTTTCGATGGCTGCCTCGGAGTATCTTTCCACCAAGTCCGACGACGAGGGCCGCGACGCGCTCAAATCCGCGCTCTACACTGGCGGGGCGTATGTCTTCACGGTGATTATGCTGATCTTGCCGTACTTCCTATTCACGCATTACATGGTCAGCCTGGGAGCGACGGTGTTCAACGCCATCGCCATCATCGCAGTATTCAATTTCTACATCGCGGTAGCGAAAGACCTTTCCTTCCGCGAGCGGTTCTTGGAGATGGCCGGCATCAGCTTGGGCGTGACGGCGTTGTCCTTCGGCGTGGGCTTCCTGGTCAAGCACTTCCTGGGCGTGGATATTTAATCACGGCGGCGGGCAACTGCTCACCGCAAGAGACGCAAAGAGCGCGGAGAAAGAGCCAAAGGTAACTTCTCAGCGGGCACTTACGGCGGGGGGACAAACTGCGTGAATCCGCGCCCGTGAACTTGGGTCGCTTCCTCTATAATGACGAAGGCTTGCGGGTCGACGGCGAGCACCAGTTTTTCCAACAGCGGGCGTTGCTCTTGGGTGATGGCGCACAGCAAAACCATCCGCGCCGATTTGGTGTACATGCCCGTCCCTTCCAACGCAGTCACGCCGCGCCCCAACTCGCGCATCAACAGGTCGGCCACTTCCTCCCCCTGGCCGGTGATGATGGCGGCCAGATATTGAGTCGGCGGATTGGCCTGCGGCCACCAGAATCTCTTGCGGCGATAGGGCATTTTCCGGTAATAGGAGCGGGCGGTCACAATCGCCAAGACCAGCAGACCTACGTAGATCGCAGCGACGACGGCGATGACCCAGGAAGCCGGGATCACGTCCGCGATGGCCGCGCGGGAGCACAGTTCGCGGAAGCTCTGCGCCGGCACAGGGTGATAGCTCAGCTTGAGCAGCCAACTGATGATCAGCAGGGTACTCATCCAAACGTAATTGCGGCGGTAGCGATGTCCGATGGCCTCGGCGCGGGAGATGGGAAAAACGGGCGTGGTCAAAGTGTCGTGTAAAGCCGTGCCCCAATCCGCCGGCGGATGATAGGGCGGCGCGACAGTCCGCGCGAAGAAGCCGGTTTCAATCAGCCGCACCCGGTGATGCCATAGAGTATAATGCCGATACCGCCGCGCCTCAATGTTCAAGAAGACCAGCATCAGGATGAAGGTCAACAGGAGCACGAAGTGCGGGTTTTGCGGGGAGCTGAAGGCGAACGTCAAAGCCGCGCCGGTAGTGCCCACGGCCCAATTGGTAGTCGTATCCAGCCGCGTGCGCCAGGTGTTGGCCCGCGTGATTTCGGCACGGTAGAGGTGAATGATCGCCGTGGCGAAGCTGCTATCTCCCAAGGTGTACCCTCGGTATTGCCACGGTTGGTCATCATGGGGTGATTGTGTCATAAGCAAATCTCTCTCTGGAGGTGAAAGTATGGATTTTCATGCCTGGGCGGAACTGGGAGGCAAACTCGTGTTGTTGGGCGGGATGATGATCGGGCTTTTCGGGCTGATCGTGCCGGTATTCCCCGGCATCCTCGTGATTTGGGCCTTGACGCTGATCTACGGGATACTCTACGGGTTCGGGACGTTGGGCGCGTGGTTATTCGGCGTGATCTCGGTGCTCGCGGTGCTGGGCGGGGTTTCCGATAACATCTTGATGAACGGCAAAGCCCGCCAGGAAGGCGCGAGTTGGTATTCCCTCATCATCGCCTTTGTGGCGGGCTTCGTGGCCAGCTTTGTGGTGACGCCGTTGGGCGGGATCGTTGTTGCGCTGGGCGCGTTGTACCTGGCCGAATACATCCCCCGAAAAGATGCCGCAGCCGCGTTAGCCATCACCAAAGGGATGGCGATTGGGTTGGGCTGGTCATTCGTCGCCCGTTTCGGAATCGGCTTGTTGATAATCGCGCTGTGGGCCGTCTGGGCCTGGGCGTAACGTTGCTAGGCCCTTGGCCCCGGCCAAGCGGGTGATCATCTGCCCGGCCCGTTGCGCGACCGCCTCATCCTGCAGGAGTTGATCCACCCGCGCGGCCTTGTCGGGCCGCTTGAGTTTGATGTAGTCCACGGCGGTTTGCAGCACGTCCTGGGCCATCGCTTCCGAGAGTCCGGTCGCTTGGGCCAGTTTCTTAACCAGGGACGCCAGCGACATGGTTACTTCTTGCCCAGCAGACCGCCCAAAGCTCCGATGCCCTCATCAATGAGCTTTTCGGCCTGCTCAATGGTCTCCTCGTTGCCCAGCGCGGCGTCCACTTGCCCGGCGAGCGGCGGGGGGAGCTTTTGTTTGATGAACTCCACGATTGTTTCCACTGCTTGCTTCGCTTGTGCTTCCGGCATGCCGGTCCTCTTGACGACTAACTGTACTAACTCATCCATTGCTCTGCTCCTTTTTGAAAATGTTGTGGTAACTGCTCGGCCACCCATCGGCCCCGCGTGGAAACGCCGGGCCGACAAGTCGCCTGGGATTTCAATCCCAAGAGACGCCGTGCTTTGCGAAAGTCTCGGCGTAACTTTGCCAAAGTCTCGGCGTGACTTTGTGAAAGTCTCTAAGAGCCTACGCAAGTGCGTCGCACCTCTCTTTCTCCCTCCACTTTGACCTCAAGCCGAGCCATTACCCCGAGTGACAGACCCAACCGCTTAGCGGCTGGTACGTAAGTGCTTGGCGTAAAGCTCCAACGAACGTTCAATCTCGTTGAGCGCCGCCTCGCGTCCTTCCCATTGCAAAGGCTCAACGCGCATGTGCTGCAAGTCCTTGTACACCGAGAAGAAGTGCGTAACTTCTTGCAGGAAGTGCGGTTGCACATCCTCTAGCTCCAGCACGCCATCGAAGAGCGGGTCGGTGGCCGGTACGGCCAGGATTTTATCATCGGCCAGCCCCCGATCCCGCATGCGGAAGATGCCCACAGGCCGCGCTTCAATCACGCAGCCGGGGAAAGTCGGCTCGTTGGTCATCACCAGCACGTCCAGCGGATCGCCGTCGTCGTAGTAGGTGCGGGGGATGAAGCCATAGTCGCCGGGATAGTGCAAGGAAGAGTACAGAACGCGATCCAGCTTGATGAAGCCGGAGATTTTGTCGTACTCAAACTTGTTCCGCGAGCGTTTCGGGATCTCCACAATCACATAGATCACCTTCGGCACGTCGGGGCCGGGGGGTAAAACATGCCACAAATTAGCCATCGTTCAAATCCTCCTCTGGAAATAAGATCATAAGCGTTGCCTAGGGGTAAAATCCCTGGCTGAAACAGGCTCGAAAGGCCGATTCACAAATCAAATTTATCGCCGCGCTGCGGGACAACGACCTGCCGGTATCCCTCGTCTCGCAATCCGGCGGCCAGGGCTTGCGCCGGCTGGGGATCGCCATGCACGACGAACGCGCTCTTGATGAACTCCGCGCGAGGCCGCGCCCAGGCTAACAAGTCTTTGCGTCCGGCGTGAGCACTGTACTCGTACAGAGTATGCACCTCGGCTTTGAGCGGGAATTCCTCCCCGAAGATGCGCACATACGGCTCTTGCTGGGAGATGTGCCAGCCCAGCGTTTGCGGGGCCTGCCAGCCGGTGATCAGCACCGCATTGCGGGGATCGGTGATCGCGTGCTTGAGGTGGTGCTGAACCCGTCCGGCCTCGGCCATGCCGGAGGCACTGATGATGATCAGCGGGTTGGGCATCTCGTTCAATTCCTTCGACTGCTCCACACTGTGAACGTAGTGCATACGGTAAAACCCGAAGGGATCATACTCCCGATACTCGGAGAGGAAATCGCGCGTCTCTTGGTCGTAACATTCGGGATGCAGGCGGAAAATCTCGGTGGCGTTCACGGCCAAAGGGCTATCCACGTAGATCGGCACGTGCGGGATGCGGCCCTCGTCGGTCAACTGATGCAGATCGTAGACAATGTCTTGCGTCCGCCCCACGGCGAAGGCCGGGATGATCACTCGCCCCTTGCGCTTAACCACTTGATTGATGATGCGGGACAGCTTCTCCTTCACGTCCTCAATGGGCGGATGATCGCGGTCGCCGTAAGTGCTCTCAATCATCAAGTAGTCCGCCGGCGGCATCGGGGTCGGGTCGCGCACGATGGGCAAGTTAGGCTGCCCCAAATCCCCGCTGAAGATCAACCGCGTGTGCTTGCCATCCTCCACCACCTCCAGCAGCACCATCGCCGAGCCGAGGATGTGCCCGGCATCGAGGAACGTCGCTTGCACGCCGCGAGCTATTTCCACGGGGCGTTCGTAGCCCACGCTGACGAAGTACCGCAGCGTGCTCAAGGCATCGGCCTCGGTGTACAACGGCTCAACCGGCGGCAAGTGTTTCCGCTCCCGCTTGTGGTTGACGTAACGCACGTCCTGTTCGTGGATGCGTCCGGAGTCCGGCAACATCGCAGAACACAAATCCCGCGTGGCATGCGTGGCGTAGATCGGCCCGTCGTAGCCCTGCTTGATCAAGTTGGGCAAATTGCCGGTGTGATCAATGTGAGCGTGCGAAACGACAACGGCATCAATCCGCCGGATTTCAAAATCAAACTTCCGATTCCGCTCATAACTTTCCTTGCGCTTTCCTTGATACAAGCCGCATTCCAACAAGATGTTCTTGCGATTGGTGCGAATCAAGTACATTGATCCGGTGACCGTTCCCACCCCACCCAAAAATGTGATCTTCATATCGCCTCCTTTCGTCAATGAAGTAAGTATGCTCATTCTACTCCACAGGTGGAGATAAAGCAATCGCCACCGCGCACCGCAAGTCAAAGGCAGCTCGCTGCGCCGTTAGCTTTTCCTTTGCTACGTCGTATAATCGGGCTTATGAAAACGAACCTCTCGGCACTGCAAACCGAACTGCGGGAAACGATGGAAACCTGGGGCTGTCCTCTGTGCCACCGGGCGATCCACGCGGAGCAGCAGTACCTCGATTCGCTCAACTATGAGCGGGTGCAGGATTTGGGGACTCGTACCGCGATCAAGGCGTCCCACGGACTATGCGCCTATCATAGCCGCGTGTGGCAATCGCTGCACGGCAGCGCGTTGGGCATCGCCCTGGTGTATCGGGATGTGCTTTCGGATTTGCAAGCCGCGCTGGAAATCTCGCCCCAGGCGCAAGCTCCGGCCTGGCCCTGGCAGAAGGAACGTCACTCCCGGCTCGCGGACGCGCTCGCGCCACACGGCACCTGCCCCGCTTGCGAGATCCGCGACGACACCGCGCGACGTTTTGCCGAGATACTGTTGCGCGATCTGCGCGAGGAAAGCGTCCAACATCTGCTGGAGCAGTGCGGCGGGCTGTGTCTGCCCCATCTGCGGATGGCGTTATCCCTGCCCGGCGCGGCGCGAGTCCAAGACGTGCTGATCGCGGTGCAAAAGCGTGCTTGGCAAACGATCCGCGCCGAGCTGGATGAGTTTATCCGTAAAAACGACTACCGCTTCCGCCACGAGCCGCTCGGCGCGGAAGGTGATTCCTGGCAACGAATCCTGGACGTCGTCGTCGGCCTGCCCCACCTATAGATCGTAGTACAACTCAATCTCATACGGATGAGGCCGGTTGCGCACTTGACGATCCTCCCAACGCTTGCGGGCGATCCACCGCGCGATCAAATCCTCGCTGAACACGTCCCCGGCCAACAAGAACTCGTGGTCGGCCTCCAAAGCCTGCATCGCCTGATCCAACGAGGTGGGCAGAGCCTTGATCTGCGCCCGTTTCTCCTCCGGCCACGCGAAAATGTCCTCATCAATCGGCCCGTAGCCCAACTCGGTGGGGTCCATCTTGTTGCGGATGCCGTCCAATCCGGCGAGCAACTGCGCCGCCATCGCCAAGTAGGCGTTGGCCGTCGCATCGGGCGGGCGGAACTCGAAGCGGGCGGAGTGCGGCTTGTTGGCGTACTTGGGAATGCGGATCGCCGCGCTGCGGTTGGCCAGCGAGTAAAAGGCACTGATGGGAGCTTCGTAGCCGGGGATCAAGCGGCGGTAGGAGTTGGTGCTGGGGTTGGTGAAGGCCATCACCGCGCCGCCGTGAGATAGCACCCCGCCGATGTAATAGCGGCCCAGCTCGCTCAACGTGCCGTAGCCCTGCGGATCGTAAAAGATGTTCACGCCATCCTTCCACAGGTGTTGATGAAAGTGCATGCCCGATCCCGCCTCGCCGTAGAGCGGCTTGGGCATAAAAGTCGCCGTCATCCCCATATCAAAGGCCGTCATGCGCGTGATGTACTTGATGAGCAGCGCGGCATCGGCGGCCTTGAGCAACGGCAGCATCGGCGTTTCAATCTCACACTGCCCCGGCCCGCCCACCTCGTGATGATGGTACTTGACCTCCACGCCCATCTTTTCCAGGTGCATGCTGATGCGTGCCCGCAAGTTGTGCAGGTGATCTTGGGGCGGGATGGCGTGATAGCCGCCGTGGCGCGGAATGGTGTAGCCGCTGCCCATTTCTTGACTGTTCCAGTCCGCCTCCACCGAATCCACGCGATAGGCCGCCGCGTTGACGCGGTTTTCGTAGGATACCCGGTCAAAGATGTAAAACTCGAACTCCGGCCCCCAGCGGCTGCTATCGGCGATGCCCGTCGAGCGCATGTAAGCCTCGGCCCGCAAAGCGATGTTGCGCGGGTCGTAGGGGAAAATCTGCCTGGTATCCGCCTCCAGCGTGGCGCAAATGAAGCTCAAGGTGGGCACTTCCCAGAAAGGGTCCACAAAACCGGTGCTCAAATCCGGCACCATGACCATATCTCCGGCGTTGACGCTCTTGAACCCCACGCTGGAGCCATCGAAGCCCACACCGTTTTCCATCAAGGACGGCGTGAATCGCCCCACCGGCACGGTCACGTGATGCCAGCGGCCCCACAAGTCAGAGAACTTCAGATCCACCATCGCGATGGCTCGCTCTTGGACGAAAGCCGCAGCTTCCTCAAATGAATGGAACATTGGCGCACCTCCTATTTTGCCATTTCCGCTAACGCGGTGTACGCGGGACGTATGCCCGCGCCCTTCCAAGTCTCGTAATTGCCATCAAAGCCCCACCAGAAGGGGTCCACGACGCTCCACCAAAATTCTTCATTGTCCGGCGTCCAGCGCGGATCGGGAAAGTTCCATACAAACATCGGCCCGATCCAGGGCGTCCAGTGTTGACGGGCGTAACGGAACGCCCGCACCAGATAATCGGCCTGCTGCTCCGGCGTGACGGCGAACCAGGTGTAGGCCTGATGCGCGGGATTGGTGTCGGTGGTCCAGCCGAACTCCAACACCGCGACTTGCTTAGCCGCGTCGCCATAGCGCACCATAATCGCCCGCATGTCCTCCACGTGGCGGAAGCAGAAGAACCGCTGCCCGCCGTAATCGTGCGCCGGATCGGCGGCCTCATCCGGCGAAACTTCGGGCGGGGCTTTGTACCCCGGCGCGTTCAAGCCGAGCATGTCAAAGTACGGAGATGCGCCCGCCTCGTACATCGCCCGCAAGAAATCGGTATCGGGCAGGGCGGCGGGCAGACCGGAGCCGGTGGGCGCGAGTCCGGCGGATATGACTATCGCTTGCGGATCGGCGGTTTTGATGCCGATGTAGCACGCCCGCAGCAGCTCCACGTACCCTTGAGGGTTCGGCGGCGCGTCATGCCACTCTCGCGCCAGATTCGGCTCGTTCCACACTTGATAGCCGCTCACGCGCCCGGCATAGCGGGCGGCCAGGGTGTGACAAAATTCGCCGAACACCGTCGGGGTGACGGGCGTGGTGGGCGTATCCAGCAAGGCCCAGGCCGGCGGACTATCCACGCGGAACACCAAATGGATGTGGGCAGCGAGCGAGTCTTCCACCAGACGGTCGGCAGCGGCCCACTCGTAACGCCCCGGCCCCGCGCCTTCCACATCAATCCACGCCAACCGTTGCTTAGCCCAAGTGAATCCGGCTTGCTCCACGAGCGGCCAATCCCGCCGCACGGCAGCCCACGGGTCCCACCACAAGCTCACATTCACCCCGAACCCCGGCGAATCCACCTGCGGCGGACGGGGCCACGAGATGGGCGTGGGCGTGATCGGCGTATCGGGCAACGACGTCGGCCAAGCGGCGGCGGCCCCAAACGTCAGACCCGCCGCCAGCAACAGCAGTACAAGCGTGCTCCGGTGCGACATCTTACGGGATTTTGGACATCGCGCCGATAGCCCCATACGCCGGACGAGGTGCGCCCTGCAAATCCAGGATGCTGTACGGCGCGTTGGGGTCGGTTGGCCCTAGGCCACCCTTGTAGGAGTAATCCAGATTCCACAGGAACGCCAGGTACACAAAGCCCCACTTGCGCATCAACTGGAAGGCTTCCACGTCCCATTGCGCCTGCTCCTCAAGCGTGTTATCCAGAGCGAACTCGAACCCCGGCGGATAGCCGTCGAATCCCTCCGCCGTGGCCCATCCGAACTCGGTCACGCACAAGGGCGTGTTGTATCCGGCCTTCTGAACCATATCGTGATAGCCCCACAAGGTGCTCTTGAACGACCAGGAATGATCGGGGTTATCAAACGGGCCGCGAAACTGCGCCGTGGGGTCATTGTAGCCCTCGTCCCAGGCCACATCGGGCGGCATGTTGATGCCGTTGTGATGTGCGCCCACGCAATCGGCATAGTTGAGGAATCCGGCATCAATCATCTGCTGGAAATACTGGAAGTCGTCCATGTAAATCACGCGGTTGGGATTCGCCGGATCGGTAGCCGACGCGCCCACCGGCGACAAAGCCCCGCTGATCACGATGATGCCGGGATCAACGGCCTTGATCGTCTGGTAAGCCTGCTTGAGCAACTCAACGTAACTCGCGGCGTTGACGCCTTGCTGCGTATCCCACTCCCGATCCAAGTTTTCCTCGTTCCACACCTCAATAGCGTGAATCCGCCCCTTGTAGCGGGTGGTCAGCTCGTTGAGGAATTGCGCGTAGAGCGCGAAATCATCCGGCGGCGCGGACTGGGGATTGCTGTCAAAGTAAGAGCGCGACCATTTGGGTGCGCCGACCACGCTCAACAACACCTTTAGCCCCTGCTCGTGCGCCGCATCCACCATCGCATCGTAGCCGCTCCAATCCATCTGCCCCGGTGCGGTGGAAAAGTCATCCCAGCGCACTTGCTGTTTGACCCACGTCAAATGCAGTTGGTTCTTGATCTGATCCATCGTGTAGTACGGCAT
>WFQZ01000292.1 GCA_015486785.1 Thermoflexales bacterium | reverse complement strand
GGCCATTGGAACGTGTACGCCGACACGCCCGGCAGCGCCGCCACCCTGCGGGCCACCACCTGGGATGCCGGGGGTGACGTCTGGGTCGGGGGCGATGGCGGCCTGCTCTGGCACAAGCCCGGTTTCGGTAGCGACCCCTTCGCGGCCGAGGATAGCGGCACCACTTCCACGCTGCGGGCCCTGGCCCGCCAGCACGGCCGCCGGTTCTGGGGCGTGGGGGATGGCGGGGCCCTGGTCGGCAGCACGGGCTCCGCCTGGAGCGCACAGCCCTCCCTGGGAACCGGCGATCTTTACGGGCTCTTCGCCCTGCCCTACGGCTCCCTGCGCCTGCCCGACCCGCCTCCGGATGTCACCATCGAGGACGCGCAGAGCGGGACGCGAGTGCTCACCGTGCCCCTCACCCTGCGTGCGGCCAACTGGCACCTGACCGGCGGCGACCTCTACGCTTTCGATTTCAGCGCCCTCACCACGCCCGGCACTTACCGCGCCCACGTGCCCGGTCTGGGCCTTTCCGATCCCTTCATCATCGGCGAAGACGTGCTGAACCAGGTAGCCGCCACCACGGCGCGCGGTCTCTACTACCAGCGCAGCGGCACCGCCATCACCACACCCTATGCGGACCCTCGCTTCGTCCGTCCCATCGCCCACGAATACGACCCCAACGGCCGCAAGATCGACGCTGCGTTTCACGATTCCCTTCCCAACACGCCGCTGTACCATGGCGAAACCCCAGGCGACATGATCGATGCCCACGGCGGTTGGTACGACGCCGGGGACTACGGCAAGTACATGCCCACCGCGGCCACTGCCCTCTGGTATCTGTTCACCGCCTACGACATCGCCCCGGGTCAGTTCGGCGATGGTGCCTGGAACATCCCGGAAAGCGGCAACGGCGTGCCCGACCTGCTGGACGAGGCTCGCTGGGAGCTGGACTGGATCGCCCGAATCCAGGCCGACGACGGCGGCGTCTACCACAAGCTCACCGCCGAATGCTGGTTCGACGGCATGCCGCAGGACGAGAGCACCCCCCGCTACCTCTTCGAGCGCACCACCCACGACACAGCGCTGGCAGCGGCGGTCTTCGCGTCGGCGGCGCGGCTCTGGCGGCCCTTCGACCCGGCACTCTCCGCGGACTACCTGCGCCGGGCGGAACTGGCGTGGGCTTTCCTGCAGGCCCATCCTCAGGCCACGCCTGCCGGGGGCTTCCACAATCCATCGGGGAACTGCACCGGCGAGTACAACGACGACGATGACGAAGACAACCGCCTGTGGGCCGCGGCCGAGCTCTATCGCACCACCGGCGAAGCCGCCTACCGGGACTATTTCGAGGGATGGTGGGCGAACCACACCCACATCTGGGGCTGGCACGAGTGGAAGCACCACTACAAGCGCGCCTACTGGGCCTACCTGCGGGCGCCCTGGTCTTCCTCCGACCCCGCCATCCGTGCCGAGATTCGCGATCACATTCTGAGGGATGGCGACACCCTCGTCGCCCGCACCGAAGCCAACCCGTATCACATAGCGGCGCGGCTGGACGTCCCCGATTGGATCGGCTGGGGTGCGTTCAGCCAGAGCAGCGCCTACGCCTTCCCACTGCTGCAGGCGTGGGCCCTGAGCCACGACGACCGCTACCGCCGAGCCGCTTACCGAAATCTCGACGTGCAACTGGGGGCCAATCCTCTGAGCATGAGCTTCATCACCGGCGTGGGAGCCCGCTACCCGCGCGATCCCCTCCACAAGATCTCCCTGTACGATGGCGTGGCGGAGCCGGTGCCCGGCATCCCCGTGTTCGGCGTCTTCGCCCATCTGTCCAACGCCCAGCCATACAACAGCGCCGCCCAGAGCGACGACAACAACTACCCGTACACCAGCGACACCATGGGCCCCTACCCCATCCTGCGCCGATACACCGATGCCCACGAACTGGTAGGCATGTCCGAATTCACCATACAGGAGATGTCCATGGCCGCGGCCAGTTTTGGCCTGCTGGCCCAACCTCTGGGCAACACGGCCACGAACCCCATCACCCGCCCGGCCCGGCTCGCCATCCACTACGGCTGGCCCAGTCTGGTGAACGGCGCCGAGGGAGACGTGTCCAAAGCCGTGGCCGCGT
>WFQZ01000291.1 GCA_015486785.1 Thermoflexales bacterium | reverse complement strand
TTGCTGCCCATCGACCAGTTGATCCTCACGCTGGCGCAGGATTTGTTCACCGCGCCCGCCGATCTGGCGGTGGCGCACAAGTTGGCGTTGATGCTGCGCCAGGCGGCGAATCAAAATCCCGCGTGGCGGTTGCCGGAGTTGACGCGGGAGCTGGGGGACATCGCCCGCAATCAACGCAAGTTCCTGGGCTTTGATGATGAGGATTGGGGCTTCGACCCGGATGCGCATCGCGGCGAGGTGGTGGTGGCGACGGTACACAAGGCCAAGGGGCTGGAGTGGGACAAGGTGTATTTGATGTCGGTCAACGATTACAATTTCCCCTCGGCGATGCCGCAGGATACTTACATTGCCGAAAAGTACTTCGTGCGTGATTCGCTCAATCTGGAGGCGGAGTTGTTGGCGCAGATGCTCGCGCTGCACGAAAACCCCGACGTGTTCGCTTACGACGAGGGCACGCCGACGCAGTTAGCCCGCGAGTCGTATGCCTCGGAGCGGCTGCGGTTGTTCTTCGTGGGGATCACCCGCGCCCGGCGGGAGTTGGTGGTCACGTGGAACAGCGGGCGGCGGGGCGATAGTCAACCGGCGGTGGCGTTCCTGGCGTTGGCCGGGGCGTGAGCTTACGGCTCATCCCCGCAGATGCAGGTGCCGGGGGTGCGTTCCGGCTCTAGGAGCGAGGTACGCAGCACGTTTTCTTCGTGCCCGGTGAGAATCCACACGCGCAGGGAGGGGATACGCTCCACCAGGTGCACCATTTGGGCGACTTTGTCCGCCATGCCGCCGGTCACGTCGGTGCAGCACGAGCCGCGCAGGAAGCGGTCGATTTTGGGGTAGCCGGCGGGCGTGATGCGCGGGATCACGCGATGCCATTCGTCAAGGACGCCGGGGGCGTTGCCCAGGAGCAGGATGCGTTGCGGGTGCAGTTTTTGCGCCAGGTAGACGAACAGCGATTCGGTGGAGAGGATCGTGCCGCCGCGCCGAGTGTCGAAGGCCACGTCTCCGAAGATCAGCGGGATCAAGCCGTGCTCCAGGGCTAAGCGCAGGTTGGTATCGTCCCACGAGTGCGGGACGCCGTCTTGCGCCAGAGCCGAGGCCGAAGGTTGCAGGCTCAGCACCGGCACGCCGGCCTCCAGGAAGGTATCCACCACCAGCCGATCCAACTGCGCGGCGGCGGCGGCCACTTGCGCGAATCCGTGCCACTGCGCCGGACTGTGGACGCCTTGCCGGGTCCCGTAGCGGTTGGCTTCCCAGTGGCCGAAGGAGCCGGAGCCGTGCCCCAGGACGATGCGCATCTCCGGGCGTTGATCCAGGGCGGAGCGCAGGTCCGCGGCCAGCCGCCGCAGGACGCGCCGTCGGGGGGTCGCCTCGCGGCGT
Source organism: Thermoflexales bacterium (assembly GCA_015486785.1). Classification (GTDB taxonomy): domain Bacteria; phylum Chloroflexota; class Anaerolineae; order B4-G1; family SLSP01; genus S014-19. Next base: position 7,256 of record WFQZ01000291.1, on the reverse strand, counting down.
TTGTCGGTGATCAATGAGCCGCCTAGTTTGACGAAGACGGTGTCTGGAATCATTGGGTTGGCCTCCTCTGGCAATGAAATAGGTTTTCCCCGGTCGCTCGGCGTCGCTCGCGGGGGTGAGCTTGCTCACCGCAAGAGTCGCGGAGTGCGCAGAGATTTCACTTTTCCGCGCTACCGAGGCGTGGAGTGCGTGGATGTCCAGACGCGCACCGCGCCGGCATCCAGCAGAGCTTGGCGTACTGTCTCTTGGGTGGCGGGCGTCACCAGGGCGATGATGTTGCCGCCCATGCCTCCGCCGGTGAGTTTCGCGCCGCTTGCTCCGGCGGCGCGGGCGGCTTGCACCAGGGCATCCAACGCCGGCAGGGAAACGCCCATGCGGCGCAGCAGACGATGGTTTTCGTTGAGGAGCGGGCCGAGCGCGGGTAGGTTTCCTTCGGTGAGCGCGGTGCGTGCTGCGGCGGCGATCTCGGCGATGGCGTTGAAGTAGGCCTCAAATTCAGCCGTGGTGGCTTGCCAACGGCGGCGGACTTCGGCCACGGCTTGGCCGGTGGCACTGCGCACGCCGCTATCGGCGATGAGCAGGTGCAGCGGGCGGGGCATGCGGAACGGCTGCGGGGCGAGGCCTTTGATGAAGTAGATCGGTTGTTCCCAGGCCACGACGCTGTTATCAATGCCGCTGGGGGTGCCGTGGTGCAGTTTTTCGACTTCGTAGGCTAACTCGCTCACGGTGGACGGCGGGAACGGATGTCCCAGGAATTGCGCCCAGGCGCGGATCGCGGCGACGGCTGCTGCCGCACCGCTCCCCAGCCCGGCGGCGATGGGGAGATCGGAGCGCAAGGTCAGCTCCGCGTCCGGCTCGGCGGCTTGGAGGCGGGCGAGCACCAGCCGCGTGGCTTTGCCCAGGGGGTGCTCGTCGGTGGTTTCACGCAGCCACGTTTGTTCGTGCAGGTCCTGGGCGATCAGATGCACGCCGCTCCCTGGGGGGAGCGGTTGTACTTCGGCGGTGGTGCGCAGGCTTGATACCGGCACGGCGATGGCCGGGCGTCCATACACGACGCTGTGTTCGCCGCAGAGGATGACTTTCCCCGCTGCGGTGGCGCGGATCATTGATCTCGCTCCGCTTCCGCTGCGGGGAGGGTGAAGTAGAAGGTGCTGCCGTGCTCGCCGTCGCTTTCCACGCCGACGGTGCCGCCCAATCGCCGAACGATCCGCTGGACGATGGAGAGTCCCAGGCCGTGGCCTTTGATCCCCTGACTGCGGAGGCGCACGAAGGGAACGAAGAGCCGCGCTTGTTCTTCCTCGCTTAGGCCGCGTCCGTTATCTTGAACCCAGAACCGGATCATGCCGTCTGCCTGGACGGAGCTGCCGCATTTGATGATCGGTGGTTCTCCGCCGTATTTGAGCGCGTTGCTCAGGTAGTTGCTCCAGACCTCTTCCACCCAAGGGGCGTAGCCAATGGCTGCCGGCATGGAGTCCATGATGGTAAGTTCTGCTTCTTCGTATTTATCGAGCACCGCCAATCGCTCCCAGGCTTCCCTAATGATCTGCTCCATATTAATCAGGGGCTTTGCGTCCACGTCTTGCAGGGTCTTGGATTGGGCCAAGGCTATGAGTCCTTCGATGATGAGCTGCATCTTGCGTGCTCCCTGGGAAATGAACCGAGCGTAGTAGGTGAGTTTGTCCGGGGGCAAGGTGTCCCCGCGTGTCTCCAACATTTGGCTAAACCCGATGATGGCCGAAAGTGGGTTTTTGAGATCGTGGGAAGCGGTATGAGCGAAGGCGTCCAACTCGGCGTTGTACTCTTCCAGGTCGGCGATCCGCTGCCGTTGTAAAGCCTCCATCTTTTCGTGCCTGGAGATGTCCCAGACAATGGAGAGGATGGTGGGAGTGTCTTGAATGTTAAGTAAGCTGGAGTGAACCTCAAAGGGGAGTTTTTCTCCCGTTTTAGTGCGGAGCAGGAAGCGGCTGCGTGCCCGATTATGGGCATACAGGGTGAGCCGGTGCTCTTGCAGGGTGGCCATAGATTCCTCGGCGGTGATGTCGGCGGCCCCAAGCTGGAGCAGCTCTTCTCTGGTGTAACCGAGCAACTCGCAGGCTCTGGCGTTTACGTCTATAAACTGGCCGCTCCTGATCTCCTGGGTGCTGACATGCTGGCTGATGAAAATACCGTTGGTGGTGCTCTCAAAGAGCAAGCGGTATTGTTCGGCGGATGCTTTGGCGGCTTGTTCGGCTAACTCTCGCACCAGGATTTCTCGTTGCGCTTGTTCGTAAAGCCGAGCATTGATGATGGCTATAGCGGCGTGGTTGCTTAACCTCTGTAAGAGTTGCTCGTCATGTTCGCAAAATGCGCCAACTTTGGGGGAATTAACTGAAAGCGCGCCCACTGTTTCCCCTTTGGCGATCATTGGGACGACCAGGAGTGAATGGTAGTCGGGCGATGTGGGGCCGGGGATGTAGCGCGGGTCATAAAACACGTCGGCGACGTTGATGAGCTGTTGTCCCCGGATCGCCGCGCCCAAGATGCCCTCGCCGGGCGCGAAGTGGATGCGCTGCCGGGTGCCGTCCACGTGTTCCGTGCCGGCCACTGTGTAAGCGGAGCCGTCCTTTTCCAGGAGTTGGATGGTTATTTTGTACGGCTCAGGGTACAAATCGAGCACTGCATCAATGCAGCTTTGCAGTACGTCATCCAAGGCCAAGTTGGAGTTGATCGAGGCTATAAGGTCGTCTATCTTGGCCAGTTCCAAGTTGCGCCGCTGGAGTGTAGCTTCTATGTTGGCCAAGTGGGTGATGTCATGCAGGGTCAATACCCAGCCGTTGGTGCGCTGTTTTTTATCGTGCAAGGGAATCAAGCTCAGCTCGTAGGCTCTTGACACGGCGCGATGTTTATAAGTAACCCGCGTGTGGGTTTGCGCCAATGGCTGAACGTACTGCTTCAGTGAGGCGGGGAATCCCTCTGTGGCCGGACGCCTCACACATTGTTTTTTATCAAGCCCCAGACGGATTTCTGCGGCCGGGTTCAGGTTGGTGATATGTCCATGTTGATTCAGCACGATGATGACATCGTCGAAGGCATTGATGATCGCAGACCAAGTGATCGGCTCGAATGAGAAATCCGAAAGGTGTAGGGCAAAGATGCTAATGATGACTGAGAATAAATACAAGATCGGCGTGGGATCTATATTATGGAGAAAAGGTGGCCGAAATTGGAAAGCGATGTTCCCCACCCAAGGAATTGCAAAGCCCAGCAGCAGCCAGCTAATTTGCCCCCGATAACGTTGGGGAGTTTTGCGACGTTGCTTGAGCAAAAGAAGATAGCTGAATGTAGATAGTAGATAACTGTAATACAGGTTGAGCTTATAGACGATACCATAAGTCATATTTAGTGTGGTGATAGTTTGCGGGGGATTTAGGGATAGATGGGTGTAAAAAAGATGATGAGAGTTGTTGGTCAACAGGGCTAAATACACGAGTATCGGCTCGATCAACAGGAGCATGACGAGATTGTTCTGTAAAATCCAATGTTCCATGCCGGTGTAGAACAGCGTAAAAACTAACAATAGTGAGGGGGCCAAAAGGATTCCGATGTACTTGATATGTATCCACATCAGTTTATCGGGCAAGGTGATCGCCCTTAGTTCGGCGGAATATCCTATGGCCCAGATGGCTAGGGCGATGGACAAGGTGGCCAGCGATTTCATGCCCCGTACGTGCTGGTCCTTCCATGACAAGATCGCCAATATGATTGCTAAGTAACCGGAAAGGAGTATTGCTTCGTATAGCAGTGTCTGGTTCATAACGCCTCACATTTTCCATTCATAGGCAACATCTAACATCTCAGCTTGGGGCTACAAAGCGGACTTTGTCCCCGTGCTTTTCGCGGTGCGATGCTACGTTCACGGTACGCACTTTTCGTATTGTACCATGCAGTTGCGATATTTTTACAACCGCAGTATGATACACTTAGTTTGGCCGAAGTCTTAATCAGGTTCGGAGGGGGAGGTAGGAGAATAGTGGTTGAGCAAGAGTTAAGTGAATTCTCGCAACGGTTGATAGCTCTTTGTCAGCGCAGCGAGGTGCTAGAGTGGCAGGAGACACTCCGGGAAGTGATGGCGGCATTGGGGGATTTTTGTCAGAGCCGCCAGGTGGGGTTTGTGTCTCTGGATGCGACGTCACAGCCTAGATGGTGTATCTCGCTGCAGGAGGAAGAGCGTAACTTGTGTGAGGCGTTGGACGACGATATGTTGCATCCTATGGCCTTTCATCAAGTAGCTCTCTTGGAAGATGCCCACGATGCCTGGATTTTGCCCATTCCGGCGCAGGGGAAGTCTCCCAAGATCGGTTTTTTTGTGCTGCTCTCTCCCCAAGTTGCCTGTACCGAGGAGCGGCGTGCCGTTTTGTTGGATAGCAGCGCGTTGTTGACCCAGTTGCTGCAAAGTGTTTGTCTCCGTCGGCAGCTCACCGAGCAAGCCTCTGAGATGCAGCACTTGAGTGCCCGCCCTCAGGTTTTGATTACCACCCTGACCCGGCTGATCGCTGACTTGAACCGTGCGATAGGGGTCCGGCAAATCCTGGGAACCGGATTGCGGCACGCGGTGCGGATCGTCGGGGCACTCAAGGGGGAAATCTATTTGTGGGACCCTGATACCCGCGACCTGAAGCAACATTTCGAGTGGCGTGCCGAGGATGCCTCGGAAGAGCCACCTGAGGCCTCGGTGGTGCGGGTCAGTTTTCCCCTGATTGAAAATGAGCATGCCGTCGGGGTGCTGAATTTGTGGCTTCCCTCCGCCGAGGAGATGCCTGAGGATACGAAATCGTTACTGCACGCCATCTTGGAACACATTATCCTTGCCATGCAGCGGGATCGGTTGCGCAGCCAGATGAGCGAGCGATTGCAAACGATGCACTACCTTTACGAGATCAGCACCGCCTTCCTTTCTCAGGTGGGCAGTTCCAGCGTGATCTTCATCTTGCTACGGGCCATTGCCGATCTGTTGACCAACTCGTTGGGCGTGGGATTCTACCGCCGTCAGGCCGGGCAGTGGACTCGTGAGCGGGTTTACGTGACCTCAAGTGCTCAATCGCCCAAATTGCCCTGGGATGCCGGGGAGGTCTGGGAAGGCGAGGATGAATTTCTGCTCGCCTGTGAACAGGAGCGTATGCTCGTGATCGCCGGTCAAAAGTGGGGCCGTGCTCCGGCGTTTCGGCGGCGGCTCGATCAACTGGGCGTTAAGCAGGTATTGTATCTGCCGCTGGCTTTGCCCAATGAAGAGGTCTTTGGAGTCATCGGGGTATTGTTGCCCACGGAAGAGCTGATCAATGCGCACCAATCGGCTCTGCTGTGGGCCATCATCCAGCAAGGAGCTTCGGCACTGCTCCGGGTCAGGCTCTATGATGAGAGTGAGTTGAGCAAGAGCCGCTTGCAAGCGATTCTGGATTCCTCGCGGGACGGCATCTTGTTGGTGGGAAACGATAAGGGGATTCACTACGTCAATGGGCAATGGCTGCGGATGTTGGAGATGCCGCCTCGGCCTCATAGCTGGCAAGGGCAGTCTTTAACCTCAATGTTGGCGGTGTTAGAGAATGAATCCCCCGCTGCGGCCCGTTGGATTGAGCGAGTTGCCGAAAATCCCTTGGGGGAAGATAAAACGCCGCCGCTTTTTGAAACGGCGCACAAAAAGCAATTGGAAGGGCATCACCGGGCGGTTTATTCCAGAAAGCAGCAGTTAGGCTCGCTCTACATCTTCCGCGACGTGACCGAACAGAAGATGTTGGAGCAGATGCGGGACGACCTGTTCCACATGCTGGTGCATGACATGCGCAATCCGCTGGCGGTGATTCTTAGCGCGTTCCAGATTCTCCAGGACCCCGATATGCAGACGCTCAACGGCGAGGTGATCTCCATTGCCACCGAAAACGCTAACCGGCTGCTCCTGCTGGTCAATGCGATGTTGGACATTGGGAAGCTGGAATCGGGGCGGCTCAAGCTGGAATGGCAGCCGATGGTGATCTCCGAACAGCTCGCGGATATTTTGCAAAGCCTCAGTCTCGCGGGCAAACAGTTCAAGCTGACCGTTTCCATTCCCGACGATCTCCCCGTGGTGTGGGGCGATCCCACCATTGTGGAGCGCATCTTTGAAAATCTACTGAACAATGCGCTCAAGTTTGTGCCTCAGGAGAATGGTGAGATTCGGATCGTGGCCGTGCCGGAGGCAGAAGGCTGGGTGCGTGTGGAGGTGTACAATAACGGGCCGCGCATCTCCGACGAGATTTTCTCGCGTTTGTTCACCAAGTTCGTCACCGGGGAATACTCGCAGCGCGGTTACGGGCTGGGGCTGGCGTTCTGCCGCCTGGCGGTGGAAAATCACGGCGGCCACATCTGGGCCGAAAACCGTGAGCAGGGCGTTTCGTTCTACTTTACCTTGCCCACGCAGCCGCCGTCTGATTGAGGGACTGAATCGCAGCTAAAGCCGTGCCGCGAGCGTGAGCCGCAATCCGGCCTCCAAGGGCGTCTGTGCGCTCCACCCGGTGAGGCGGCGGGTGAGAGCGGCATTGGCCGGAATTGCGGGCACTTCGCCGGGGCGATAGGGCAATGCGCCCGTCAAGATGCGCCCGCCGGCCTGCGCCAACTCCCAGATCAACGCCACTACCTCGCGGAGGCGATGCAATTTCCCCGTACCCAAGTCCAAGCTCCGCCCGGCGATCCCCGGCGCGGTGAGCGCGGCGCACAATCCGGCGATCACATCCTCCACGTAGATGAAATCCCGCTGCTGCTCCCCGCCGGTCATTGGAAAGTCCGCCCCTTGCCGCGCGGCCTCTATCGCCGCCGGAATCAACGCGCGGGGATGTTGCCCCGGCCCGTAAATCTGGAAGGGCCGCACCCAGACCATCGGCGTGCCCCAGGCATTGTAAGCGGCGCGGGCGAAGGCCCACGCGGCGACTTTGGAGGCACTGTAGGCATTGAACGGATCAAGCCCGGTGGCGGTACGCCGTGCGCCGTACTCGTAGGACGAGCCGACCAGCATCACGCGCTGCACCTCCGGCCTTGCCCGCACCGCCTCCAGCACGTTGACCGTTCCGCCGACGTTGACGCGCAGCGCGTCCGCCAACGGCAGATGCGGGCGCGTGACGCCCACGGCGGCGAGGTTGACCACGTGCGTCGGCGCGAACCGGCGGATCGCTTGTTGCACCGCTGCCGGGGCGTCGATTTCCCCGCGCGTCACCTGCACCTCCGGCGGCAGCGTGACCCGCTCCTCCGGC
>WFQZ01000290.1 GCA_015486785.1 Thermoflexales bacterium | reverse complement strand
CCACACCGCCGGGCAGAGGGTCGGTCACCGTGACCCCATGCGCCTTGCTAGGCCCGTAATTGATTACTTGCAGCGTGTACTTCAGATGATCGCCGGGCTGCACCACCGTTTTATCCGCCGTCTTGCCAATCGCCAAGTCGGCCAACGAGTACTCCCGCAGCAAAACGTTCCCGCCGGAAATGAAAGCCACCGTGGTCCCGTCAGCATCGAAGGCCGGATAAGCGGCGCGATCCCCGGCCCGCGTGTTCACCTCGTCTTTGTCGACCAAGTCGTACAGATGCAACTGCCGCTTGCCCCGCCCGGCGGCGGCGATATAAGCCACCCGCTTCCCATCCGCGCTGATAGTCGGCTGATTCTTGTCGCTCCCGTCGGTGGTGATCTGGCTGATGTCAAACCCGCCCTGATCGTTCCGCTCCGCCAGGAAGACCTGCCGCACGCCGGTGCGGTTGGAAATGAAAACGATCCGCGTCCCGTCGTCGCTGATGGCGGGCCGTTCGTTGATGCTCCCATCGGCGGTGATCGTGGTTAGCGTCACCGCGCCGCCCGATCCCACCTCCGCCAAGCGCAAATCCCGCGCCCCATCGCGCGTGGTGACGAAGGCGATGTACTGCCCGTTGTAGTTGATGGCCGGCTGATCGTTCTCCTCGTCCGTGGAATGAGTGATCTGGCTCAGCGTGATCGCGCCGCCCGCGCCGATCTCCGCCAGGAAAACCTCCGTCTTCTTGTTGGCGTTCTCCCCGGTCAAGTTCTGGTTGGAGATGAAGGCCAGATACCGCCCGTCGCCGCTGATATCCGGCAGGACGTTCAACCCGCGAGATGTCTTCGTCACCTGCGTGAGGGTGACATTCCGGCGGCTATCCACATCCGCCAGGAAAACCTCAAAGTTGTGATCCTCGTTCTCCCCGGTCAAATTCCGATCAGAAAAGAAAGTGATCCGCTCTCCTTTCTCGTCAATCGCCGGATAAAGATTGAATCCGCCCAAAATGCTGCCCGTGGAACTGGTGACAGCCGCATAGTCAACGGAGCGATCCGGGTGTATGTCCGCCAAGACGATCTCAATGCTCCCATCACTGTTGCCATCACCGGGCCAAGTGGACCAGAAAACGACCCGGCTCCCGTCGCCGCTGATAGCCGGTTGACTATTGACGCCCTGGCTGAAATTCGTCACCTGCTGCGCGGCTGCCTGCTCAACCGCCTGAGGAAGGCGGGAGCGGGACGGGCGGAGCACCGTCGTCTGCGAGCGGCTCATCCGGACCGGCGACGCGGTCGTCCCGCCGCCGCCGTACTGCCGAAGCAGCAACGGCAGGTAGATGATCCGGTCGGGGATGCCGGTGCCCACGGCAATCACCGCCCGCGCGTAGGCCGGACGAGCAACGGGGCAAGCGTTGCCCTCAACGGTGAGCGTCACGGTAAACACCCCGTTGTGGTGATACAGATGCGTGATCTCAATACCGCTCCCCAGCTCCCCATCGCCGAAATCCCACAGGTAATGGATCGCGCCGCTGGCCGATTCAAGGTAGGCTTGCAGCGTCAGCTCCTCATCCACCGCCACGTGCTGGGGTGCGCCCTGAATCTTCGCCCCCACCGGCCAGTAACAATCCAACGCCTTGATGCGGAACGGCGGGCTGATTCCGGCCACGATGCCCCGTTGCGCCGGAGCGATAGGCGCACTGGGCACCACCCGCACGCGGAACAACACCTCATCGCCGACGGCATCATCCGCCCCCACGTTCCAAATGAACGTCCCCGCCTCGCCGGAGGGACTCGTCTGGGTGATCGGCGCGGGCGAACTGCTCGCCGGCGTCGCCGGATACCAAGTCCCGCCGCCGTCCGGCGAGTAATCGAAGAAAGTTGCCATCACCGGATCGCTCTCCGGGTCGTACAACACATAGTGGACGGTCGTCGTAGGAACGCCGGGGCCGGCCAGCACCTCCGGCGAGGAGTAGAAGTAAGCGTCGTCTGTATCGCCGGGCCGGGCGACGTACAGATGCGGTGGATTGTTGGGCAACGTCGCCGCCCAAGGCCGCGAGCCGGAAAGGTGTGCCGGCGCGGCCAACGTGTTCTCGTAATAACCGCTCTTCCCGCCCACGCCCCGCTGGCTGACGGCCAGATCAAGGTCGCCGTCTCCAT
>WFQZ01000289.1 GCA_015486785.1 Thermoflexales bacterium | reverse complement strand
GCTTTTGAAGGGTGGACGGATGTGGGCTACGGCTATTTGATCATCCTGGATCACAATAACGGCTATCGCACCTACTACGCGCACTTGAGCAACATCTTCGTTACCGAGGGCGAGACGGTGAAGGCCGGGCAAGTCATCGGCGCGATGGGCAGCACCGGCAACTCCACCGGCCCGCACCTGCACTTTGAGATTCGCTACAACGGCTATCAGACGAACCCCTTGATTTACCTGCCGTAGATTGACGGCTCTCTGAGGGAAAAACAAAACGCCGACCCTGTGAGGTCGGCGTTTGCAGTTGAAAAATTACTTAGGCCTTGGCGTCGCTGTTTGACTTGGTGGATGTGGATTCTTGGGCCATAGTGCTGCTTTTGGATTTCGCTTCGGACTTCCGCGAAGCGGGGACCGCCGTTGAGGATTTGGCGCGGTTGTCCGTTACGTAGAATCCCGATCCTTTGAAGATGATGCCGGCCGGCTGAATGAGCCGCACGACCGGCCCGCCACAATCAGGGCACACTTTGATCGGTGCTTCTCCGAAATGTTGGCGGCGTTCAAAGCGTAATCCACACTGCTTGCATTGGTATTCGTACAACGGCATAGTTTCACCTCCCCCTGTATGCACTTAGCTTTCCACTTTATTATAGACAAAGCTCCGTTTGTGGCAAGATCACAGTTCTTGATCGCGGGGTTCGGGATCAAAGGCCACGCGGAAGCCGATGCAGTTGGCGCGGTTGCCGGGGCGGCTGATTTCGTGGGCAAACGTCTGCGCCGAATCCGCCGGAAAGTTCCACGCGCCGCCACGGATGATCTTGATGTCCTCCCGCTGTTCGTCTGAAGTCCACTCCCAGACGTTCCCGGCCATATCGTAAAGTCCATCGGGGCTTTGCCCGGCGGTGAAGATACCCACCGGCGTGGGACTGCCCAAGCCGCTTTCGCGGGTGTTGGCCAACAGCGGATCAAAGGTATCGCCCCAAGGGTAACGCCGTCCGTCCGTGCCCCGTGCGGCACGTTCCCACTCTTGCTGGGTGGGCAGCCGCCCGCCGACCCAGGCGCAATAGGCCTGCGCCTCGTCCCACGTGACCAGTAACACCGGGTAGTTGCCTTTCCCCGCCGGGTAAGTGCGGCGCACCGGGTCCCAGTTGTAGGCGCGACCCCATTCCTCTGTGACGCGCGGCACCGGGAAGTCGGGGTACTCTTGCAAGAACCGCGCGTATTGCCGATTGGTCACCGGATAGCGGGCGATGCGGTAGGGCAGCAGGTAGTAGGGCAGCTTCTCCTTTCCGTAGAGGAACTCTCCGCCGGGGATGGCGATGATTTCGTCAAAGTTGCGCGGGTCGCCGAGCAGCTCCAGGCTCCACGCGGCGGAGAGCCGTTCGCTCAAGGGCGCGTGACGGTCTTTGTGCAGCACTTTCACCAAGGCCAGGGCGTACTTGGCCTGCATGTCCCGCTGACGCACTGTGTCCGTCGCCGCCTTGATGCGGGTTGGATTGCAACTAAGGAGGTCGTTCCACAATTGTTGGTTGGGATCAAGGTGTAAGGCTTGCTCTTGACCGGTGGGGAGTGTCAAGTGCAGGTAGCTGCCGATCTCCAACTGCGTGAGCGGGGCGAACGCGCTCCCGATGCGCAGGATGCGCATCAAAGGCCGCTGGTCGGCGTACTTGTCCACCAGGGCGGGCACGGCTTCCATACCGGGGATGACCACCGCCTCCAGCTTATCCGCCCGCCGCGCTTTGAGTTCCAGTTGTTGGATCAGGCTGGGATACTCCAAAAGGTCCTGGTACAGCCTCCGGTAGCGGCCTTGCACCACGACGATCTTCGCCAGCAACACCGGATCGACTTCTTCCAGCGTCCCGCGAGCGATGCGCCGTTCGGCCAACTCCTGGATCAGCCGGTAGATGTTGAGGATGCGTTTGAGCAAGCGCGGGTTGGACGGGAGGCCGTAGGCGAACACTTGATGCACTTCGGCGGGCAGCCCCGGCGCGGCGTTGGCGATGAAGCGCAGCATCTGGCTTTCCTCCATCGGCGGCAGGTAGAAGGGCAGTTGCACCAGCTTCTCCAGGTAACTTTCCCCCACGCCCACATCTTGACTGCCGTACCGCTGTTGCACCACATCTTCAATGCGCTCGTGATCCGCCGCCAGGAAGAATACCCCGCCCGGCACGTCCAAAAAGAGCTTGATGGTCTCCAGAACATCGAGGGCGCGGTCGGGCAGGCAACGGTCGAGGTCGTCCACGAAGATCACCAACACGCCGTTGCGTTCCCAAATGTAGGTCTGGATGAGTTTGGCCAGGCCGTCTTGAAATTCTTCAATCATCGTCAACTGGCGGCGGTGGATTTCCAACTCTTTCCGATGCACGGCCTTGACCACGTCCTCAATGGTGCTCATCTCGTCGTTGGCCAAGTTGAGCAGGGCCAGCAAGCCGCTTGACGTTCCGGCCAGCGAAAGCCCCAATTGCAACGCGCCTTTGCCCAATTGCGGCCAATCCACCTGCCACGAACCGCGCTCGGTGCGGTTGACATCGCTGTACAAGCGGGTTTCCCAGTCTTCAATCTGTTGCCGATCCTGGGGCGTGAGGTCAAGCGTGCGCAATCCTTCCAACACCCGGAAGAGCAGCATCCGCCAGATGGCGGTCTCGTCCCGCTCGTACTGCCAGGCATTGAACCAGATGATGTGGGCGCGGCGATGGTGCGTCGTGCGGCGGCCTTGGAGCCGTTTGATGATCAACCGCATCAAGCTGGTCTTGCCCGATCCCCACGGGCCGAAAATACCCACCGTGAGCGGAGTGTTGCCGGAAAGGACGATCTGGCCGAGAGCTTCGGCGTAATCGCTGAAGTCAAACCGATCCTCGGCCATATCCAGGATGGGGCGGTCGGGCCAAAATAGATTCTTGGGCATTGCTACCTCGCTTTTGTGCTGCGGCGCGATTAACGATCCCGCAACTTACTTTTAACTTCAAAAGTGCCTTTCTGCGGTAGGATTTAGACAATGAATCCGACCACTCAAAGAGGAACGACTATGGCTATCATTTTGCTGATTGAAGATCATCCCATCCTGCGGCCTGCAATGCGTGATCTGTTACAGCTTGCCGGTCACACAGTGCTCACGATGTCCAATAATCAGGATGCCCGCTCGTTTTTGGCCGAGCACTCGGCTGTGGATTTAGTCCTGATTGATGCGGAACTCACCCGCAGCGATAGCCTCACCAACGTCCAGCAGATCCGCTCTATGCGCCGGTACGCCAAGCAGCCGATCTTGATGTTCTCGGTCAACGCGATCCCCGATATAGAGCAAGCCGCGCTTGCCGCCGGCGTGGATCGCTTTCTTCCCCCGCCGCTTTCGGCCCGCGCTTTGCATCAGGCTGTTGTGGATGTGATCGCCGATTCGCGCCACCCGGCTACGTCGACGGCAAAATAATCCCCCCGTTTACCTCTAGGATGTGCGTGCGCCGCCGAAACTCCGGGGGAAACATCTCCGCGTCCGTGGTGGCCAAGATCGCTTGCTCCACATCTCCGAGCAGGGAGAGCAGGTAGCCGCGTCGGGCGCGATCCAACTCCGCCAGCACCTCGTCGAGTAACAGCACCGGCGACTCGCCGGTCACTTGTTCCAGCCACCGCAGCTCGGCCAGCCGTAAAGCCAAAACCGCCGTCCGTTGCTGCCCGCGTGACCCGAAAATCCCCACGTCCCGCTCCTGGGAAATGAAGCGCAATTCATCTCGGTGCGGGCCGAGCAAAGTCATCCCCCGCTCGATAGCCTGCGAGCGGTGTTGCACCAACGCCTTGCGGTACGCCACGCGCAGCGTGGCCGCTGCGGACGTCGTGGGCACGTCCTCCGGCATCAACGCCGGTTGGTACGCCATCTCCGGCGGACGGCGCGGGTTGAAGCTGGGCAAGTAGTGCAGCTTGAGCCACGCTTGCCCGCCGGTCAAATCGCGGTGCAGCGGGTCCGCGTACAGATTCAGCGCGTTGATCACGCCCTGGCGGTAGAGCGAGAGCGTGACCCCGGTCTCGGCCAACTCCATCTCCAGCGGCTCTAACTGTCGCCTGTCTCCGCCCCGCTCCCGCAAGTGCCGCAACAGCGCGTTGCGGCGCGAAAGAGCCGTCTGGTAACGGTTGGCGGCCTCAATGTAGGCCGGATACACCTGCGCCAGCAGATCGTCCAGGTGACGGCGGCGCAGGCCGGGCGGCCCGCCGATCAATCCCACGTCCTCCGGCAGAAACAACACCACGTTGAGATGTCCCGCCAGCGCGGAGCGTTTGACCTTCTGTCGGTTGATGGTGATCCGCTTTTGGAGCCTGGCTTGCCCGTTGCTCAACGTCTTGCGCTCCACCGCCAGCGCGATCTGCTCGCGGTGGGTGTGCCGTACCACCTCCGCCTCCAGGTGCGCGAAAGGCAGCCCTTGCGTTTCCGCATCCCAATGAATCAAGTGCTGTTCAATGTGGGTGAGCGGAGATCGCCCCACCGCCAGGTAAGCGATGGCTTCCAGCAAGCTGGTTTTCCCCTGCGCGTTCGCGCCCAGCAGCAACACCGTGGTAGGCGCAAGCTCCAGCTCCAGCCGGTTGAAGATTCGGAATTGACGCAAGCTCAGGCTTTGGATGTACATACTTCAATTACAACCCAGGTGCAAGGCTTGTCAACTCCGGCACGCGCGAAGAAGTAGCGTATAATTTCCACAGAGCTTCGTTCGCTACTACAGGAGTGCTTATGGCTAAAAAATTGATGCTGGTTGATGGACATTCGCTGGCCTACCGCGCCTATCACGCCTTGCCGCCGGAGATGGCAACCTCCGCCGGAGAGCCGACCAACGCCGTTTACGGCTTCACCACGATGCTGCTCACGATGCTGGAGGCGGAACATCCCGACTATGTGATCGTCACCTTTGACAAAGGCCCCTCGTTTCGGGTGCGGAAGTACGCCGGCTACAAAGCGCATCGCGCCAAGATGCCCGGTGAGATGCGCGGGCAGATGGAGCGCATTTACGAGCTGGTGGAAGCGTTGGGCTTCCCCCGCGTGGAGTTGGCGGACTACGAGGCCGACGATCTGCTGGGCACGCTTTCCCGTCAGGCGGAGGAGCAGGGGGTGGACGTGGTGATCGTCACCGGAGATCGGGACGCGCTGCAACTGGTGGACGATCACGTGACGGTGCTCACCTCCGGACGGCGTTTTTCCGATACGCTGCGCTACACGCCGGAAAAAGTGCAGGCCAAATACGGCCTCGTGCCGCAACAGTTGGTGGACCTCAAAGCCCTGATGGGCGACACCTCGGACGCGATCCCCGGCGTGCGCGGGGTGGGGCAGAAGGGCGGCGCGAAGTTGCTTCGGCAATACGGCTCGCTGGACGCCCTCTACGAGCACTTGGAGGAACTGCCCACCCGCTATCGCAACGCCCTGGGGGCGAACCGCGAGATGGCCTACTTGAGCCAGGAGCTGGGGCGGATCGTGCGCTCCGCGCCGGTGCAGTTGGATTTGGAATCCGCCGCCTACGGGAAGCACATCAACCGCCAAGCCCTGCTGGACTTGCTCCGCGAGTTGGAGTTCACCTCGCTGCTGCCGAGGATCAACTCGCTGTTTCCCGATGCGACGGCGGGACAATTGCCGCTGTTCGCCGATCTGCCGGCGGACACGCCCGCCGCGCCTCCCGGAACCTATCACCTGGTGGCCGACGCGGCCTCGCTGGCGGAGCTGGCGCAGCAGTTGGCGCAAGCCTCGCTGCTCACGTTGGATACGGAGACGACCAGCACCGATGCGCTGCGGGCGGAGCTGGTCGGCATCTCGCTCACCGACCGCGCCGCCGAGGCGTGGTACGTGCCCCTCCGTGCCCCGCAGGGCGAGCCGACCTTGCCCCTGGCGACCGTCCAACAGCACCTCGGCCCGCTCCTGGCCGACGCGGACATCGCCAAGCAGGGGCACAACCTGAAGTACGACCTCAAAATCCTGGCGCGACACGGCCTGCCGGTGCGCGGCGAGCTGCGCGACACGATGATCGCCGCTTGGCTGCGCGACCCGGCCACCCGCGCCCTGGGGCTGAAGTCGCTGGCGCAAACTCGCTTGGGCATCCAGATGACCGAGATCACCTCGCTCATCGGCAAGGGGCGCACCCAGCAGACGATGGACACCGTCCCGTTGGCGCAAGTCGTGCCCTACGCCGGAGCAGATGCCGATCTGACGCACCGCTTGGCCGAAATCCTGCTGCCGGAACTGGCGGAGCGCGAGCAACTCGCGTTGTTCCGGGAGCTGGAAATGCCGTTGCTGCCGATTTTGGCCGAAATGGAGTTGGCCGGCATCAAGCTGGATGTCTCTCGGCTGGCGGCCTTCTCGGCGGAGCTGGAAACCCGCTTGGCGGAACTGCGCGGCGAAGTCTATCGCCTGGCCGACGGGGAATTCAACCTCAATTCCACGCAGCAGCTTTCGGATGTGCTGTTCAAGCGGCTGGGGCTTCCATCGCGGGGCATCGGCAAAACCAAGAGCGGACACTATTCCACCCGCGCCGAGGTGCTGGAGCGGCTGCGGGACGCTCATCCCATCGTGCCGCTGATCTTGCAGTACCGCGAACTTTCTAAGCTCAAGTCCACCTACGTGGATTCCCTGCCGCAATTGATCAACCCCGCAACGGGGCGGGTGCATACCGTCTACCATCAGACGGGCACCGTCACCGGCAGACTGTCCTCAAGCGACCCGAACCTGCAAAACATCCCCATCCGCACGCAAGAAGGGCGGCGCGTGCGGATGGCCTTCGTCGCCGAGCGCGGCTGGGTGCTGCTGAGCGCGGATTATTCGCAAGTGGAGCTGCGGGTGATGGCGCACGTTTCGCGTGATCCCGGCCTGATCGCGGCTTTCCAGAGCGGCGAGGACGTGCATGCCACCACGGCGGCGGCCATCTACGGCGTGCCGCTGGCGGAGGTGAGTTACGAGATGCGGCGCGTGGCCAAGGCGGTGAACTTCGGGTTGATCTACGGGCAGGGGGCGTATGGGCTGGCGCGGCAGATCGGCGTCTCGCCGCCGGAGGCGGAGGAGTTCATCCGCCGCTATTTTGAGCGATTCCCGCGCGTGCATGCCTACATGCAGCAAGTGCAGGACGAGGCGGCCACCAAAGGCTACGTCGAGACGTTGTTGCACCGCCGCCGCTACTTCCCCGAACTCACGCCGCAGAGCCGCGCCCCGAAGAGTCGGCGGCAGGCCGCGCAGCGGATGGCGATCAACACCCCCATCCAGGGGACGGCGGCGGACATCCTCAAGCTGGCGATGCTGCGGGTGCGCCGTCAGTTGCGGGAGCAGGGGCTGCGCACGCGGATGCTGCTGCAAGTCCACGATGAGGTCGTCTGCGAAGTGCCGCAGGAGGAGTTGACGGCGGCGACGTCCCTCATCCGCCGCGCGATGGAGTCGGCTTTTGCGTTGTGCGTGCCGCTCAAGGTGGATGTGGAGATCGGCGAGAACTGGGGCGAGATGGAGGAGCTGCCGTGACCTGGCGCAAGGCGTTCTACGCGCTCGTGCTGCTGCTGATCGCGCTCAACGTGCTGTTGGTGGGCTTGTTCTCCGCTACCGCCGGGTGGGATTTCGCCGTGTACTGCGGCGCGGTGCAAGCGGCGGATGCCGGACATAACCCGTACCTGGTGGCGGAGTTGCGCCCTTACAGCGGTAACAATTTGTCCTTCGTCTATCCGCCCTCCAGCCTGTGGCTGTTCAAGTTGCTCTGTCTGCTGGGGCCGCGTGGATATTACTTCTGGTGGATCGCGGCCTTGCTGTTGAGCTATCTGCTGATCGCCGCTCCGGCCTCGCCCGCCGACCGCTGGTTGTGGGGCGGGTTGCTGCTGAGCGGCTTCATCACCACGTACTACAATTTCTTCACCGGCAACATCGGCTTGCTGGAGTTGATCCCCTTTGCGCTGCTCTACCGCTCGCTGCGCCGCCGCCGCGATGAAAGTTCCGCGCTGTGGCTGGCGGTGAGCGCGTACTTCAAGGGCGTGCCGTTGTTGTTCGGCACACTGTACGCCTTCCTCCGGCGGCCCTGGCGGGAAAGGCTGCGGCTGTGGGGCGTGCTCGGCGGGAGCTTCGCGCTGCTGCTGGCCTTGAGCTACGTGAGTTATCCCGCGCTGTGGGGATCGTATCTGCAATCGCTCAGCGGCTCGCTGGGAACGCAGCATTCGCCTTGGCGCGACATCGGCGGAGTGACCAAGCCCGCGTTGCCGTTCCTGGTGGCCGATGCGCTGCGGCTGGTGGGGATCACTTGCCCGCGCCAGGCGTTGATCGTCTACCTCGCGCTCGCGCTGTGGATTGTGAGCGAGGGGATTGCCTTTGCCCGCCGGCGCACGGCGCAGGATTTTGAGTTGACCTTCAGCGCGGGCGTGCTGGGGCTGCTCTTGATCCTCCCGATCCTCCGACCGTACTCCTTCACCTTCGCCCTGCTGCCGGTGTACACCTTGTCCCGCCGTTACGGGATGCGCGGGCGGGTGCTGATGCTGGGACTCGTCTCGCTGCTGCCCTTGCTGCTGTACCTGCTGCCGTTCGCGCTCTATCCGCGTGCGCTGCCGCCGCTCCTGGGATTCCTGTGGAGCTACGGGCAGACTTTGATCTTGGCCGCCGTGTACTGGGTGATGTTGCGGCAAGGTAACAGCTCGGTTTGAGGTTAAGCGTAAAAACGGGACAAGCTCGGTGTTCCGGAGCTTCAAGCCTTCAACAGAAGGGTTTCCCCACCGCGAGAGACGCAGAGAACACAGAGACCTCGGCTCTTTCTCGGCGGCCTCCGCGTCTCTTGCGGTGAGTAATTAAGCAGCAACGAGGGTCGGTGCTTGCTTAGCCTGTCCTCCAAAGTATAATCCCCGCGAGCTTGGGAAGAAAATTATTTGCGGAGCGTGTATGAATCCGTTACTGAGACGACATTTAACCGCCAGCGTGCGCCGAAAATCCTTCTTTTGGCTGCTGATGGTGTACTTGCTGGGCAGCGGTATGCTGGCAGGATTCTTCGCCTTGCTCATCGGCGGGTCTAACACTGCCATGACATTCACACACGAGGCATCGTTTTCTATGCAGAGCCTCTACATCGGCGGGCGGGGGCTTTACTGGTTCTCCGGCATGCTGTTGCTGGCGACCACGATAGGGCTGGTGCCCATCGGTGCGCTGGGCACGATTGCCGGGGAGCGCGAAGGCCGCACGCTGGATTTGTTGCGGGTGACTACGATGCGTGCCCGTGAGATCATCTTGGGGAAAACGGAGGCCGCGTTGGTGGTCGGAGCGTTGTACATCTTGTCGCCTTTCCCCATCCTGCTGGCCGGTTTCTGGATCGGCGGGGTTTCGCTGGCGGAGTTCTTCATCACGCTGCTGTTTCTGCTTTCCACGATGGCGTTGTGCATTGCGGTGGCGGTTTTCATCTCCGCGCGGGTGCGCAAGACAGGCACGGCGGTCTTCCTTTATTATGGCGGGGTGCTGCTGATTTCCCTGGGCACTTCGATTGCGGCGGCTGTCGTGGGATCGTTCGTCAGCTACTGGGAATATCGGCACATTCTGCTTGATGTGCCCGTGTGGCTGGAGGCGATGGCTCAGTACGGCTGGGTGCTCCTGTGCGGACTGCATCCCGCCTCGGCGGCCATCGCCACGGAGGCTCTGGGGCTGACCCAAGACTCGTGGGGCTTGCTGCACTTTATCGTTGACGTTCCGCACGGGGTCGGCGTCCCTTTGACGCTGCCTTCCCCGTGGAT
>WFQZ01000288.1 GCA_015486785.1 Thermoflexales bacterium | reverse complement strand
GCCTTCTTCCAGCGCGAGGATGGTGCCTTCAAGCCGCGCGATCATCAGGCCTCCGAGGCCACCTGGTCCAGCCGTGCGCGATGCAGGTAGCAGATCGCCACGGCTGCCGCGTCGGCGGCGTCATCGGGGCGGGGAATGTCCTTCAGGTGCAGCAACATCCGAATCATCTCTTGGACTTGGTGTTTGTCCGCGCCGCCGTAGCCGGTGACGGCTTGCTTGACTTGCATCGGGGTGTATTCGGCAATCGGCAGGCCCGCGTCGGCCAATGCCAGCAGCGTGACTCCCCGCGCGTGCCCGACGGCCATCGCGGTGCGGGCGTTGCGGCTGAAGAACAGCTCTTCAACCCCGGCGGCGTCCGGCTGATACTGAGCGATGATGGCTTGCAGTTCGGCGTAAATCTTCTGCAAGCGCAGCGGCAAGGGCGTGTGAGACGGAGTGCGAATGACGCCGATGGTTTCCAGGCTCAATCCGTTCTCCGTCTCCGCCACGATGGCGTACCCCGTGATTGCTGTGCCGGGGTCCAATCCCAAAACGCGCATTAGCCGGACGCGAAAGCGGCGACTGCTTCTTCTGTTACGTCCAGGTTGGAGAAAACGCGGCGCACGTCGTCCAAGTCTTCCAAGGTGTCGATCAGCTTGAGGATTTGCACCGATTCTTTGGTGCCCAGGCTCATCTCGTTCTGCGGCACCATCACCAGGTCCATATTGGCGACCGGAATGCCGGCGGCTTTGAGGGCTTCGCTGATTTCGTGCAGGTTGTGGGGGTCGGTGTACACTTCGTGATTGTCCTCCCCTTGGCCTTCGATGACATCGTCCGCACCGGCATCCACGGCGGCCATGAACAGCTCGTCGAAATCCACGCTGGCGGGCACTTCAAGCACGCCCCGGCGGTCGAATTGCCAGGCCACCGCGCCCGGTGAGGCCAACGATCCGCCCGCGCGGCTGAGTGCGTGACGCACGGCGGCTACGGTGCGATTGCGGTTGTCCGTCACCACGTCGATCATCATCGCCACGCCGTTGGGGCCGTAGCCTTCGTACATCGTTTCGATGATTTCCGCGCCGTCCTTGTCTTCGCCGGTGCCGCGCTTGATCGCTCGTTCAATGTTATCTTTGGGCATGCCCGCGCTGCGAGCCTTATCCAGCACCATCCGCAGGCGGATATTGCTGTCCGGGTCTCCGCCGCCGCCTTCGCGGACGGCAATGACGATCTCCCGCGCGATCTTGGTGAAGACCGCGCCGCGTTTTGAGTCATTCGCCTCTTTCTTGCGGCGAATGGTTGACCAGTGACTATGTCCAGACATAGAGCCTCCTTATGATGAAAGTGATTTTTCTTTGGTAGAGAACGGAACACCCTGCCCGCTCACGAGGAACGGTCACAGGGTGTTTGGTGCGATGGGCAGAATCTTGCTGCGAAATGGAAATTTAGTTTTCACGTCAAACCTCGCCATCGCCGATGGGCAACTTCACGAACCTAGCACGGAGCCGATGAAGTCGCGCCGACCACGGGCGAATTGTTCGCCCGACATCGGACGCTTTCCGGCCATTTGCACTTGCATTAAGACCAATGCGCCTTCGCCCGTGACCACGGCGGGGACTCGTTGCTCCAGGAAGACGCTTCCCGGCGGGCGATCTGCGGTATCTTGCGCCAGCGGACGCGCCCGCAGTACCTTCAGGTGTGCGCCGTTCCACGTGGTGTACGCTCCCGGCGTTGGGGAAAATGCCCGCACGCGCCGCGCCAAGTCGGCAGCCGGTTTGCTCCAATCCAGCGCGGATGCTTGCTTGCGGAAGCGACGCGCTATGGTGATGCCGCTGTCTGGCTGCGGGGTGGGCGTCAATCGCCCGGCCAGGTAATCGGGCAGGGTTTCGAGTAGCAATTGCCCGCCCACTCTGGCCAATCGCGCGGAGAGTTCGCCCGCCGTTTCCTCCGGGCCGATGTCCACCGGCTGCTGCGCCAGAATCGGCCCGGTGTCCAGCCCTTCATCCATTTTCATCAAGGTGATGCCGGTGACTGCGTCTCCGGCCAGGATGGCGGCTTGAATGGGCGAAGCTCCGCGCCAACGCGGGAGCAGCGAGGCATGCACGTTGATGCAGCCGTAGCGCGGCAGTTCCAGCACGGACGGCGGGAGAATCTGCCCGTAGGCCGCCACGACGATCAAGTCCGGCAGCCAGGCTCGCAGCCGTTCTACGGCTTCCATCCGCCGCAACTTTTCCGGCTGGAAGATGGGAATTCCTTCGGCCAGGGCTAATTCCTTCACCGGAGAGGGTAAGAGCTTGCGCCCGCGCCCGGCAGGGCGATCCGGTTGCGTCACGACTCCCACAACTTGGTAGTTTGCGGAGAGTTGTTCAAGCACGGGGAGTGCAAATTCTGGTGTGCCCATAAATACAATTCGCGTTTCCACGCGGCCATTCTATCATAAGGCGACCCATGAGCAAGCATTTGGCGGGGCGTGAGTCGTAAAATTGACCATGTCCAGGTATAATGGGATCGCTCTGGTGATGTTTTGTAACGCTCACCGCAAGGGCGCGGAGTGATAGGAGAATCTCAGTCTAGTTTTGGAGGAGGATGATCACAATGGCACAACGAACAGCGGTCATGGCCGGAAATACCTTTTTCCCCCCGGCCCCTCGCTCTATGGAGGAGACCGGCATCAATTTGGGCTTGCTGACGGATTTGGCATTGAAGATTCTGTATTACGAAAGTGAGATGAATGGCCGGGCATTGGCCGCCAAGATGGCGTTGCCGTTCCCCGGCATCGTGGATCGCATTCTGGAATCGCTGAAGCGCGACAAATCCTGTGAGGTGCGCGGGGCTGCCGGGCGCGGCGGGCTTTCGGAGGCGTTGTACGAGTACACGCTCACCACCAAGGGGCGGGAGTTGGCCCGCGAGGCTCTGGATCGTTCGCAATACATCGGGCCGGCGCCGGTGCCCTTGAAGCACTATTACGTTTCGGTGCGCAAGCAGGGGCTGAAGGATGTGGTGGTTCATCAACGACAGGTGCGCAAGGCGCTGGCTCATCTGGTCTTCAGCGAAAAGACCTTTGAGCAGATCGGCCCGGCGGTGAATTCCGGGCGTTCCATTTTCCTGTTCGGCTATCCGGGCAACGGCAAGACCTCAATTGCGGAAGCCATCGGGCGGCTGCTGATGGAGGGGGACATTTACATTCCCTACGCCGTGGAGGTTGAGGGACAGGTGATCAAGGTCTTTGATGATGTGAATCATCGCGTCGCGGACGAGAAACCAAAGCGCGGGGTTGATGCGCGATGGGTGAAAGTCCGCCGCCCGTTCATCATCGTGGGCGGTGAGCTGACGTTGGAGGGGCTGGACTTGGTCTACAATACGGTCAACAAATACTACGAAGCCCCCTTCCAGATGAAGGCCAACGGCGGCATCTTCCTGATCGACGACTTCGGGCGGCAGCAGGTGCGCCCGGAGGATCTGTTGAATCGCTGGATCGTCCCGCTGGAGAAGCGCATTGACTTTTTGACGCTGCACACCGGGCACAAGTTTGAGATTCCGTTCGAGATTTTGATCGTCTTTTCCACGAACTTGGAGCCGCAACAGTTGGTGGACGAGGCGTTTTTGCGCCGCATCCGCCACAAGATTGAGGTTCACGATCCTTCGTGGGAGGAGTTCGCCGAGATATTCCGGCGTGTCGCTGCGGCGAAGAAGATTCCCTTTGAGGAAGCCTCGCTGGCTTACCTGATCCGCGAGCATTACATCAAGGCGCATCGCCCGCCGCGTGCCTGTCATCCGCGTGACTTGTTGGATCAGATCATTGACATCGCCAACTACCTCAGCGTGCCGCCCACCTTGAGCAAGGAGTTGGTGGATCGTGCGGCACAATCATATTTCGTGGATTTCTAGGAGGATTGATGAACGCACCTTCATTTCCTGCTGAATGGTGGCAAAATCGCCCCTTGATCTTCGGACATCGCGGGGCCAATCGCCTCGCGCCGCAGAATACGCTGGCGGCCTTTCGCAAGGCGGCTGATGTGGGCGCGGACGGTGTGGAGCTGGATGTACAGCTTTCGTCGGATGGCGTGCCGGTCGTGATCCACGATACGACGGTGAACGCGACGACCAACGGGCGGGGGCGCGTGCGCGAAATGTCCTTGCGTCAACTGCAAGCCCTGGACGCCCGCGCCGGTTTCGGCGCGGAGTTCGCCGGAACGCGCATCCCCACGCTGGAAGAGGTTTTCGCCGAGCTGGGCGACCGGTTGCTCTTCAACATTGAGTTGAAGTACCCCATCACGCCGGGGCTGGACCTGGAAACGGCGGTGCTCGCAGTGGTGCGGCGGATGGATATGAGTGCGCGGGTGTGGTTCTCGTCGTTCAAGCCATACGCGCTTTACCACATGCGCCAGATCGCCCCCGATATTCCCTGCGGGTTGCTGTACGATTTCGAGACGTTGGGCAATCAACTGCTCTCGTTTTTCACCCCGCACGAGGCGATTCATCCTTACGTGAAGTTTGTCACCCGCCGCATGGTGCAGCACGCGCATCGGCACGGGCAAAGGCTGGTGGCCTGGACCGAGGATAATTTGCCCCATGCTTACAAGCTGGCGCGGTGGGGCGTGGATGTGTTCATTTCTAATGACCCCGGCACTTTGGTGAAGGTCTTGCGGGGGGCGTAAGGAGGGCCGAAAGATGAAACTGGCGTTGTGTTCGGATAGTCACGACAATCTTTCCGCCGTGGGCGCGATGCTCGCGCAACTGGAGGG
>WFQZ01000287.1 GCA_015486785.1 Thermoflexales bacterium | reverse complement strand
TCCCAATCCATGTCCGTCTTACGCGCCTCATCTATCACGATAGTGCGCGGGGCGTTTTCTTCTTCGGGCACTTTGTCACTGCGCAGCACGGAGCGGGTGTAGTAGTTGATTCCCAAGAAATCCGTGGGCACGGCGATAGCGTCCATGTCTCCCGGCTGCACCCAGGGCATGCCGTCGGCGGGGAAATATCCGGCGGCGCGATATTCGGCCACCATATCCGCCGGGTACTGCCGCCCGTACAGGGGATCGAGGAACCAGCGGTTGAACAGTCCGTCGAAGCTGCGAGCAGCCTCATAGTCCGCCCGACTGGGGGAGGCCGGTTCTGCCGGGATCGGGTCAAGCGTGATGCCCACCTCGGCGTGCGGGCTGTGCTGGCGGATGATCGGCACGGCCCAGCCATGGGAGAGCAGCAGATGATGCGTAGCCGCCAACGCGGCGGCGGCATCCTGCCGGCCGGGGGCATGCTGTCCCCACCAATGACCGAGATAAGCCGCGATAGCCGGTTCGTTGTGCGTGATCCAGTGTTTGACTCGGTCACCCAGCGTGCGGCTGACCACTTCGGCGTACTGGATGAACGCTTCGGCAGTGCTGTGTTGAGGCCATCCGCCCTCATCTTGCAGTGCTTGCGGCAAGTCCCAGTGGTACAAGGTGACGTATGGCTCAATGCCGACCGCCAACAGTTCATCCACCAAACGGTCGTAGAAATCCAAGCCGCGCCGGTTGATTGCGCCGCGTCCCTGGGGCAGAATGCGCGGCCACGAAATGGAGAAGCGATAGGCTTGCAAGCCCAGCTCGTGCATCAAAGCCACATCCTCGCGCCAGCGGTGATAGTGATCGCACGCTATATCGCCCACGTCGCCATTGGCGATCTTCCCCGGTGTGTGCGCGAAGCGGTCCCAAATGGATTCCCCTTTGCCGTCCTCATTCCAGGCCCCTTCGATCTGGTAGGCTGAAGTAGCCGCGCCCCACACGAACCCTTCCGGAAAAGTTAAACGCTGCTTTGTCATCAGTGTCCCTCCTGGCTAAACCCACCTCATCGTGGGAAAAATACATCACTTGTGTGCGGTTGACTCCAGAGCCAAGAGCGCGGCCTTGCGTTCCAGCCCGCCGCCGAATCCGGTCAGCTTGCCGCCGCGCCCGATGACGCGATGGCAGGGGACGAACAAGGTCAGCGGATTGCGGCCCACCGCTTGCCCCACAGCTCGCGCCGCGCGAGGCCGTCCGATGGCTGCGGCAATCTCGGCGTAGCTGCGGGTCTCGCCGTAAGGGATGCGGCGCAGCGTTTCCCACACGCTCATTTGAAACGGCGTGCCGCATAACTCCAACGGCATGCCAAAATCCCGCCGCTCCCCGGCGAGATAAGCCCGCACCTGAGCGATGGCTTCCTCCAAGAGCGGCGAAGTGCCTTCTTGGAAGGCATACCCGCAGCACGTCAACGCGCGGGCCGTGCGTGGCGTGATAGTCACCCCAAAGCCGGCCGCACACAAGGCATCCGGCCCGGCGCAAACCCACATCGCTCCGAAGGGCGCGGGTAAATCCGTGACCGAGCGGCAGATGCAGCGTTTCATTGCTAGAAGAGCAGTCCCACAAACTCTGCCGTGGTGATGCCGCCGAAGTACCGCGTCAGGTCAAGATCACTCAGTGCAGCGGCCACGTCTTCCTTCATATACCGCTTTCCCAGCAGGCGGGATTCAATATCCGCCATCTCGCCATTGCCGAGGAAATCGCCGTAAATCCTCAGCCCGTTGATCAAGCCGTTGTGGACATCAATGCGCACGTCCACCTCACCGACCGGGAAGCGGTGCTTCTTTTGGACGTTGAATTTAGGGGACTGGCCGTAGTTCCAATCCCAGTTCCCGTAACGCCGGGCCGAAATCTGCCGAATCTGCTCCCAGTCGGCCTCCGTCAGGCGATAGGAGGGGAAGTTATCCTCCCGCCCGAAGACGCCTTGTAGAATGCGCCGCTTGAACTGATGAATGTCCATCGGCTCGCTGAGGAACTCGCTAATGTTCGCCACCCGGCTGCGGACAGACTTCAACCCCTTGGAGCTGATCTTGCTGTGGCTGACGTTCAACGCCTCCACGACGTGCTCCAGATTGCTATCAAAGAGCAACGTGCCGTGGCTAAACATCCGTCCGCCGGAACGGTACTGCGCGTTGCCGGAGACCTTCCGCCCGTGGACGAGGATGTCATTGCGCCCGCTCAGCTCGGCGGGGATGCCCATCTCATGCAGCACGGCGATCACCGGGCGGGTGAACTTTTCAAAATTCTGGAAGCTGCTCCTATCATCCTTGGTGATGAAGCTGAAATTGAGATTCCCCAAGTCGTGGTACACTGCGCCGCCGCCGGAAAGCCGCCGCACCACCCGGAGGCCGTGTTGCTGCACATAATCG
The DNA here is from genome assembly GCA_015486785.1 of Thermoflexales bacterium. Lineage (GTDB taxonomy): Bacteria > Chloroflexota > Anaerolineae > B4-G1 > SLSP01 > S014-19. Next base: position 2,177 of record WFQZ01000287.1, on the reverse strand, counting down.
TAATTGATCTCCTCCATCGTGTTCTGATTGCGCCCGATGATGATGGACGGAGCGTTGATGTAAAACAACAGGAACGTTTGCTCCGGGTCCACGTTGCGCAGCAAGTGTTCCTCAATAGCCAAATTGATCTGAGCATCGGTGACATTTTCGTTATCTACGTAAAGCATGATTCCTCCTGAGATAAACTGAAGCGATGACCAGCCATAGTATAAATCCACCGGAGTTCCCGCACAAGCCGCCACACACAACGGATGCGGGGGAATAACCGTTGATTTGCTCGGTCACGAGGTAAATAAAAACACGCCCGCCGAAACGAACGTGTTTTTATCAGGTGTCCCGCTGTGCCGTGTGCCGCTGGTTTTGACCCTGCTACCGCAGGTGGGAACTGACCGAACAAGTTCGCCTTGCCTAATGGCTACCGCGTCGTTGCCCTGAGACCGAGTTCCCTTTTGTAAGAATGTTGGCTCAAAACACCATCTCGGCTTCACGCACACAGCAGGTACGGCAGCATAGTACCACAAATCACTTGCAAGGCAACCGCAGACGAGCCGGGGCACGCCACTGCCGCAGCGCCGGAGGACATCGCGCTAACTTGACCGGCGTCTGGGCCGCGCCTATAATAGGCTTGTAGGAACTGCTCAGAGAGAACACAAGGGGGAAGCAGATGAACCTGGACGAACTTTTGCGTAGCATCCACGCGATGGAAGAGGATATGTTGACCTTCGAGCGCAAGTACGGCGTGCTGACCGAAACGTTCTACGAGGCTTACCGTCGCGGTGAAGAACCGGAAGATGAAGCATGGGTCCTGGATTGGAGCGAATGGGCCGGTACATACGAAGCCCTCCTCGCATTGCAAGAGCGATACCGTCAAGCAGTTCAAGCTATGACGCAAGAGATGGGCACATCCAGCATTTCCCATCTGATAGGACGAACCGCCCGCCATGAATCCCTTGCAATCGTTGGCTGAGAAGGGAGAGGATAGAATGACGCTAAATGAGATCTTGCAGGATATCCACGCGCTGGAAGAGGATATGTTGACCTACGAGCGCAAGTACGGCGTGCTGACCGAAACATTCTACGAATCGTACATCCAGGGCGAGGAGCCGGAGGATGATGCCTGGGTCCTGGATTGGAGCGAATGGGCCGCCACATACGAGATCTGGCGGGAACGACGTGAGCAGTACCGGACCCTGATCCGCGCTTTGCAAGAACAGGCCGGGGGACTCGCCACTGTGATCGCTCGGATGGCACGACGTGAACCCTTACCGCTCCCTGCATAAGTACGAGGAATTCATCAAGCACATTCCCCCCGACATCAAACACCATCGTATCCCCGCCCCGGAACTATCCTTCACCCAGCCCAACCTCCCCTTCCTGATCCGCGAGATCGAAGGTCTGTTGACCGACTCAACGGTCTGACGTCCCTCTTGTTGCTTTTCCGGCCCGACAGCGTTCACACCGTTTTCCGCCGCATGGCTTGACTGGACAGACGAGCTGGAGATAATGAACTCAACAAGTCGTGTTACGGAGGCATTATGACCCGTTTACAAGCATTGGTCGCCGAATTGCATGCCCTGGAGCGAGAACTGAGCCGTTTCGAATCCCAATATGGACTGCTTTCTGAGACATTTTTCGCCTGGTATCAAAGCGGGCAGGAGCCAGAGGACGCCGGTTGGGTGCAAGATCTGGCCATGTGGGCCGGAACGTACCAGTTGAAACTGCGCCGCCAGGAGAAATACCGGCAATTGGTCCAGGAAGCCTTGACCCAGCGCAATGTGCCAACATTGATGCGCGAGTCGCTGCTGGTAGGGGGGGCTGCTTGAGGCTGGATACCCTCGCCCGGTATGAGACCTTTGTGTACGGCATCCGTACAGCGTTCCCCTCCATCCTTTCCTCGACGATGCACATTATACGCACCGGCCCGACTTCCGGGCGAGTGGTTGGGATTTTGACCTTTCCCAATGACATCCGCCTCGACGTGGCCGAATTGGTTGATTTCGACGCAGGACATTTGGAGATCCTGCAATATGGTTATGTGGTCTGGCGGGGCGATGAACGGTTATATTGGTACGATTCCCAGTCCCATCCTAACGATCCCACACAGGCCGCCACTCACCCTCACCACAAGCACATTCCCCCCGACATCAAACACCATCGTATCCCCGCCCCGGAACTAT
>WFQZ01000286.1 GCA_015486785.1 Thermoflexales bacterium | reverse complement strand
CTACGGTGAAGGTCAGCCGGTAGTGGGCGTCGCTGAAGCCATGCACTTCGACTTGGTAGGTGCCGCTACGCGGCGCGTTGAAGGCTACCACATCATCACTGCCCGCGCCGTTGTTGCTGTACCAGAAGCCGCTGGCCGGCCCCCAGACGTACAGGTCGGGGTCGCCGTCCATCGGGGTCAGCCGGACGGTGAGCGACTGGCCTTGCTCCAGTTGGATGCGGTAGAAGATCACGCCGTTTTGGGCGACGTGCCCTTCTTGCGTTTCCGGGAGCAGGTTGATGACGTCCACGCCGGGTTGTAGGGAGATGTTGCCCGCGTTATCGGCGCACCAGGCTTGCATGTAGCGCATCCCGAAGACAGGCGTCAGCGACCAAGGATAGTCGGTGCGGGACGTCTCATACGCTATCCACGAGGAATGCTGGATGGGCACCCAGCGATGCGCTCCCAAGATGTACTCAAACTCAACGAAGCGGCAAGCCTGCATACCGCTCGCGCCGGGGATGGGGTAGTCGGTGGCGGCGGTATCCAGCGTGACCGCCCGCGTGGTCGTGGTGGGCACATCGTCGGCGATCACGAAGTTATCAACGACCGGCGGCACGGTGTCCACGGCAGGAGGCAGCACGGTGATGGTGCGGCAGACGGTGTTGTTTGTCTCGTCGCTCTCCGCCACTTCGTTGTCCGGGTCAATGATCGCGCACAGTTGATAGTCCCCGGCGGTTTGTGGCGTCCACGTCACCGGCTCGGTGGACTCGATGCTATCGGAGGCGAGCATATTCGTTACTCCCCGCCCCAAGACGGTCCCTTGCGGGCCGCCCACGCGGAATTCAACGGTGACTCCGGGCAGGGTGTACTTGCCGCCCAGCCGCTGGACGTTCAACCCGATGCGGCTGCCGCTCTCTCTGACACGCACGGTCATCGGATCAACCCACAGCCACTCAGTGAAGGAGAGCAGGTCGTCCACCGTACCGGCGTCCACGGCGCGGAATGCGTCGTAAGCGACGGCTTGCCCGGCGGCTGTCTCCACGCGCACGTCGTAGGTGCCGGCGGCGAGGCCGGAGGGGATGACGGCGCGGATGGTGTGGGAATTGAGCACGAGCACGTCGCCGAGTTGCGTCGCGCCGACGGTGACGGTGAGCGGGGTCTCGAAGCCGGAGCCGGAGATGTAGACCAGGGTCGGGACGTTGTTCAAGCCGTAGTCCGGGTTGAGCGAGATGACGCCTACGTCCACGGCGATCTCGTCCGAACGGGCCAAGATGTGGCCCGTGGCGTCGCGGGCGGCGACGAAGTAGGTGTATCGGCCAGAGGGCAAGTCGGCGTGTGTGTACGTCGTCTGCGTCAGGGGGGCGATGGCGAGCAGTTCCCAGGTCGCCGCGTTGGGACCGCGCACGTAGAGGGCGTAATCGGCGGCGGCGGAGTTGTCCGTGGCCTGCCAGGTCAGGCGGGCGTCGTTCAGCCCCGGCGTGACGCTCAAGTTGAGGGTCGCGGTGTCGCTGATGACCAGCACGGGCGGCATCGCGTGGCACATCGCGCCGACGGTGGGCGTGAGCGGGCCGTACCAGGCGGCGATGAAGTCGTCCCACGCGCCGTCGACGGTGAAGGCGAAGGGGGTGTTGATCGTCACCGTCCGCGTGGGCACGGGACTCCAAACGGCGTTCAGCGGGGTCGTGGAAGTGTAGATGGAAGCGATCCAGAGGGTGGAGGCGTCGAGCGTGCGCGTGAGCGGGGCGACGATGGTCGGGCCGGTGGGCGGATTCCAGGTGACATCGGGCTGAATCCACGGGCTGCCGCTGCGTGATGTGCTGTGGACGGCGGTGGTGTCGCTGAGGACGGCGGTGGCGGCGTTGTAGACCGTGGCATCAACCCCGGCGAAGCGGGCTTGCAGTGCGGCGGCGAAGGAGGGCAGGCCGATCAGCTCGTCGGGGGGACAGAGTTCCAGGTCGGCGGCGCAGAGGGTGGTGTCGGCGAAGCGGCTGGCTTTGACGGCGTCCAGGATGAGCGACTCGTTCCCGCTGCCGATGACCCCGCTCAGCGCTTGCCCCAGGGTGCTGACTGTGTCCGCCAGCGCGAGCACGTCGCTATGACGCAGCCAGAAGAGGCTGTTGGGGTGTCCCGCGTCGAGGGCGGTTTGGTACTCGTCAATGATGGCCTGGGCGATCTCGTCCGTCGTTGCGGCGGGCGTGATGTGGGGCAGGTAGCGGTCGTAGGCGAAGGCGGCCCAGGCGTAGTTGGGCGAGGCGATGAAGACCGAGGCGGTGTTCCGCACCTCGTAGAGGATGTCCAGGTTGCCGTAGAAGCAGCCGTCGAAGAAGAGGAGGTCAAAGGGATTGCTCCCGTTCGCCGTGGCGGCGTTGAGGGCACGGCCCAATTCCGAAGTAGAGAGGTAAGTGCCGCTGGTGACATCCACGGGCGTGAAATCTCGTCCGCGAGGCAGCGGAGGGACAGCGACGTGCGGGCCGGAGGTGCTGTCGTGGACTTCGGGGGCCAGCCCGGCT
>WFQZ01000285.1 GCA_015486785.1 Thermoflexales bacterium | reverse complement strand
GGTATCCACGTAGCAGCGATGGGGAAACGGCCCCGCGATTTCCTCCAGGCGGCGCACCAGCGACTTCAAACGGCGCAGCATCCAGCGATGGTAATCCTCGCCCCAGGCGTAGCGCGAAACCCGCCCGTGCAGCGGCGGCAGCGGCGGCAGGACGCAGCGGTCATACGCGGCCAGCGTCACGAGCACGGAGCGGGTCTGGGGCAAGATCAAGCGCGGGTCGCGGCGTTTGGCGACCGAGTCGGGCCGCCGTAGGTAGGCCATCCCGGCCTCGTACCCTTGCGCAAGCCACGCGCGGAAGGTCTCCCAGTGCGGCGTCTCGCGCACCGGCGCGACGGCGACTTCATCCAACCCGACTTCCGCCGCCAGGGCCCGCAGTTCCGCCGGGGAAAGGTTCACGCTTGCTCCGGCGGCGCGATGATGCCCCACAGTCCTTGTCCCAGGTACAGGAATCCGCCCACCAGGCCGGCGGCCGCCGTCACCGCGTAGACGGAGATGGTCATACCGGCGGCCACTTGCGGCGCGATCCCCACCGAGGCAAACAGCGGTTGCGCCACCCAATCCCGTGCGCCCAAGCCGCCCACGGAGATGGGCAGCAACAGCGTCAGCGAGAGCAGGGGCACGGCGACGAAGTAGAACTTCAGGCCGACGGTCAAGCCCACGGCCCGGCCACACAGCCAGTAGATCACGATGTTGAGCAGGTTGAAGAGCGTGGAAAGAGCTATCGCTTGCCAGATGGCGCGTGCTCCGCAGCCGCTGATCGCGGTGTAGAGCTGCGCCAGCTTCCCGTCGCCATCTAGGGACAGCGCGGGGGGCAGGGAAGCGGTCAAGCGGCGCAGCCAATGACCTTGCAGCAGCATCGCCCCGCCGAGCAGGCCGCCCAGGGATACCGCGATCAGCGTCCCGGTGAGCCAGGGGGGCAGTTCCGGCGAGAAGGGCAGGATCAGCAAGCCCAGCGCCAGCAGCGAGAGGATGCCCGTCAGCCGATCCACGAGCACGGTCCCCAGGGCGGCGGAGCCGTTTTCGCCTTGCGCCAATTCCAGCACGCGCACCACGTCCCCGCCGAAGCCGGAGGGCAGGAAGGCATTGAAGAAGTTGCCGATCAGATAGAGCCGCAGCAGCGTCCGGCGCGGCGGATGGAGGTTCAGGCCGTGCAGTAGGGCTTGCCAGCGGAAGGTGCGGATGAGCACGCCCAGCAGGAACAGCCCCCAAGCCTCGGTCAGCAACCGGCGGTCGGCGTGGCGCAGGAGCGTGAGCACCGCGCTTCCGCCCACGTGGTGGAGTAACAGGGCCAGCGTCCCCGCGCTCAGGGCCACGCGCAGTAAATTGGAAAGCCACTTTTTCTTCATCGTGGGGCAACTATACCGCGAATCCCGACGAAGGCGATGCGGTGGGGGGCATTCACCGCGAGGGGAGGAGACCGCCGAGAAGAGAGAGGGGGAAGACGGCTCAGGGTTAAGCGGCGTAATATGAGCGATTCCACTACTTTGGGGTGGAAATTTCACCGTTTGAGTATCGCCAACTCTGCAAATTTCGCGCCGCTTACCAGCCGCCTAGGGCAGGGCGTGTTAAGGCATGGTTGTGCGTCCCACGTTGCAGACCGCCACAAATCACGGGGAAATACTCCTTGCTCGTTCCTTGGGGCAAGACCAAAGTTCTTTCTACCAAGCCCATAGGAGAAGTAGCGACAATGTAAATGGTATCGGAGGAAAGGAAAATGCCGTCGATACCGGAATAGGACCAGGTGTAGTCGTCTTCCAGGGTGTATTTCAATCTGATGCTTTCAGGCGTGAGTGTTAGAACCATTGCGCCAGAGGGGACAATAGGCTCCACGGCTAAGACCTCGCCTTCACCATCTCGGAGGATTGCTTGGGATTCGCGCACAGGAGCGGGCAAGTCGGTATTGGCGGCAACGGTATTCCCTTCCGCATCAAGCAAGTAAGCAAACCCTGTACCATCTGGATGCGCGCCGGTGATCAGAAAACGGCTGATTGATGGAATGAATACCGCGTTATAGGTGTAGTATTGAACTTTTTCTTCCAGCATCGCAGGGCTGACGACAAGCGAACCGGTATTCATATCTAACAGGGAAAACATCAGGTGACTGTATTCCTCGTCATCAACAAAACGTTGCCAAACGAGCAAGGTGCGCTCCGGAGAGCCGGCGGCCAGCGGCCACCAATCACGACTGCTGTCGCCCACCGCAACATCAAGTGTGTACTCCAGCACACCATCAGAATCATACACTGCGGCTCGTACGTCGTCACCAGAGCCAAGTCCGTCTACACCGCCTTCGTCTATCCATCCTTCCGAATAGAAAACGATAAAGTGGTTTCCTGAAGCAGTGGTGTGCCCGGAATGTCCACCATCGGCCACCATTTGAGGGTAGGGTAAAACGGGGTTCAATGCGGCATCATACACACCATATCGCTGCGCGACCTCTTGGTCTGTGTTCCAACCGTCTTCCATCGTAATCAAGATGTGTCCGTGCGATGAGATTGCCGCGCTCGCCGGTTCCTGGGCTTCCGGGTTGGCAATGAGCAAAACCGGATTGATGGCCGGATGTTTCGGGTCGATGTGCGAGTAGTAAATATCGTGTGTCCAGTTCCCGTTGGGCAACTGTCCCGTTGGCGGATTGCCGGAACTGGCCCAAATCAACGCATACGTTCCATCTGGAAGAGGAATAAAATCTATCCCGTGTTGATACTCGCGCAGATCGGAGATTTCTGATTTTGCCACCGGTGTAACCGCAGGTGTGGCTTCTGCTACGAGACCGTTAGAAGGAGTACATTCTGCCAAGACACAGACAATGCTCATACAGATAATCCAGGAGAGTTTCATCATTTTGTCAGACCACCTCATTGCCGTATAGCGGAATGGTTAGCCTTCGCGCCCCTTTTTGAATTGTCTCACTCGGCTTTCAATTTCCGCCACAATATCCCGCAGCGATGCCCGGTCGCCTTCTCCCACATATTCACCAACGATGTCCAACAGGCTTCCCATATCCGGTTCGTACTGATACACCAGCGCGGCGATGTCGTTTTCATACAGACTCACCCGCCCAAAGTCTCCTTGCCTATACAGCGACGGCAGCGCATACATCTTGAGCAGCAACAATCCCTCCACCGTTCCCAAACGCACCTCTTGCCCTAGGAATTGCACGCGGGTAGCGTATGCTGCTTGCACGCGACGGAACAAAGGGTTGTCGGTTAGCAGGAAATCAATCCGCACGCCCTCAAACTCGCCCCGCGCGAAGTAAACATCCCGCTCGATTATCTCAATCTCCGGCAATTTATCCAAATCCTGCGCGGCTAACACCAAATCCAGGTCTTGCGTGTTGCGCCCTTCCACATAGTAGAGCAATGCGATGCCACCCACCAACACGTAATCTGTTTTCCGCGCCGCTAACAGCGCGAAAAGCTGCGCGACTGCTTCCACGGGGGAATGCCCCACAGCAAAACTCATCGCCTCGTTCCTCCAATTTTGGGGGTTAAAAAGAACGGCGTTTTGGACAACGACCCCGATATCTGTAACTGTTTTCAACATCTTTCAGCCTCTGCCTTAGTGTAGCACAAAAAATGCTTTTGGTGGAAGGGACGGCGGCGCGGGCGCGAGTGGCTCAGGTTGGCGGGGGCGACTCACGCGCTTTCCGGTTTTCCACCGCAATGATGATCTCGCTGCGAAATTCCCGCGCTCTTTGCTCGATGCGCTCCAGGTAGTCCGCGCCGAGGGTCCGGCGTATTGAGTCCAGCGATTCTTTGAAGTGGTTTAGGTCTTCGGCAGAGACGTTCTTGTCTATCTCCACTCCGGTCAGCCGACGAAGGGTGTACTTGGGCAGCGTTTGAAATTCTTTGATGTCCCGCAGGAGGGTTTGGATGAACGGTAGGTACGATTGTAAATCCGCTGCGTGCGTTGCTAATGCGCTGCGCAGGTTGTTTTCGGCTTTGACCCAGAGGGAGTGTTCGCTGCGCGGGAGGGGCGTTTGTTCCCGGTGCCGCTTGATGGCTTCATAGGCCGGCCAGAAATGGGGGCCGAGCGGTAGGTGCGGCGTTTCAAGTTGGCAGCGGATGTGGGGCAGTGCTTCTTCTAGGGAGAGCGCGCGAATATCCAATTTCCCCGCCGGGGTCTCCGGAATCATGTGGGTGAAGAGTTGCAGGCCTTTGCGCCTAAAGACGAACAATTCATCGCGCGTGAAGGGTTTGGCGGTCTTGACCCGCGCGGGGAAGTCGTCCAGATGGGCCACGATTTCCGGGTGCGCTTGTTTGATGGCGAAGTATGCTTGGCGGATGGTGGTCAGGATGCTGGCCTCTGTGCCTTCTTCGGGGTTGCGATTGATGCGCTTGAAGAGTGCTGCCGGTGAGGGGGTTTCATCGGGGGCGAAGATTTTGGCGTCTTCGCCTAGGGTGTTGTGGATGAGGAACATTTTTTGGGCGGCGATCTCGCGGCTTTTGATGACATCTGCGCCCTGTTCCGTGGGGAAGAAGTTGTAGATGTACAGGGTGGCAAAAACTTTCTTCCCGATGCGGTTGATGCGCCCCAACCGCTGGATGACCCGCGTGGGATTCCAGGGGATGTCGTAGTTGATGATCGCGCCGGCGCGGTTGAGGTTGACGCCCTCGGAGAGTTTGTCGGTTGAGAGTAAGATGTCGTAGTCGTCCCGCTGTTTGCCTGCGGGATGGGCGGCATCAAAATTCGCCAAGAGGGTCTTGAAGAAGGTCTTGCTCAGGCTGCCGGCGACCAAAACGCGCTTCGGGAAGGCCGTGCGTAAGATGGGCGCGATGTGCTGCACTGTGTCCGCGTATTCGCTGAAGATGACCAGTTTGCGGCGCGGCTCCCCCGGCGCGGAGGGCGCGTCCAGAAGCTCGCGGACGGCTTGCACCAGCCGGACGGCTTTGGGGTCGTTGGCCACCAAATCGAGTTCTGCCACGCGCGCGGCGATGTTCTTGAGCAGGGCAAGGTCTGATTGGATGTCTTGCAAGAAGCCCGCCGAGTCATCGAATTTATCAAGGTGGTAAACACGGTCGTGGCGCGGGTCCGGCTTTTCTTTCGCGGCCAGGCGTCGGGTGAAGGCTTTCAGCGCGGCGTCGATTTCCTCGGCATCGGCCTCGTAAATTTGCTCCAGCAAGTGCCGGTCGAGGATGTAGCGCCCGCCGCTGTTTTCGATGAAGGCGAGCACCTGTTCATGCACGCGGATAAAGTTTTGGATGCTCTGGGCGAAGGCCCCAAAGGAGCTTTCGAACCGCTTGACCAGCAGGCGGCGCATGAATTCGTACAGGTTGCGTTGTTGCTGATAGGTAAAGTCTTCTTCCAGCTCTGCGCCCCGGCGTCGCTGTTCGTAGGCAAAGGGCTGATAGATCGCGCCGTGAAAATCGCTATTTTCGCCAAAGTAGCGGTTGATCACCCGGTCGTAGAAGGCCGATTGCTCCGGCGTGAGTTCGTAGAAGAGTTCCACCGGATCGGCCACCTCGGAAAGCGCGGTGACTTCTTCCCGGTACACCGGATCGCGCTGCAGGTCCAGGCGATTGCGGCGGATGACGACCGGCTCAATGACGGCGCGGATTTCTTTGGCCAGGGCGCGGGCGCGGCGTTGAACCAGCCGCTTATCAATGGGAGGCGGCGTTTCAAAGAGATCGGCGTAGTATTTTTCGGCGCGGGTCAGCTTTTCGCCCTTGGCGGCGGCGTAACGCAGGATGAAGGCGAGTTTGCGAAACTCGCTGTTGTAGCGGGCAAAGCGGGCGGCCAGTTTTTCGTCCAGCGTGAGGGTGGATTTGCCCGGCGGGATGAAGAGTTTGAGCAGGGTGGAGATGTCGGAGGGCGCGTTGTTGAAGGGCGTGGCGGTCAACAGGATGACTTTGCGGTTGGCGCAAATCTGGCTCAGGCGTTCGTAGGCTTCCGTGTCTTCGTTGCGGAAGCGGTGCGCTTCGTCGACGATGATGGCGGTCACGTCATCGCCGTAGGCGGCCAGATATTCTTGCACCTTATCCAGCATGCCCAGGGAGTACACATCCCAATCGTGCAGGCCGAAGTCGCTGAGGTATTGATACCAGCCGCTATCGCGGGTTTGGGGATCGCCCACCAGCGCGGGCGGACAGATAACCAGCCCGCGCCCGTTGATTTCTCGCGCCAGCCAACTGGCGATCACCGATTTGCCCAGCCCCACTACGTCGGCCAGGATGACGCCGCCGTATTCCTCCAGCACGGTCAATGCCTGCTGCACGGCCTCTTCCTGGTAGCGATACACGGTGTAGCCCCGCTCTTCCATCAGCCGCTTGACCTGCGGACGCAGGGCCTTTTGCTCCATCAAGTCCAGGTAGGTTTTGAGCACCAGGGCGTAGGCCTCAAAGGGCGTGATCTCGGCCACCTGCGTTTGCCGGCGGATGAGGCGGATGATTTGCTCTTTGCGGTCGGGCAATTCGCTCAAGGGGATGGCGGATTGCCACAGGGCATCGAAATAGGCTTCGGCGTCACTCCAGCCGTAATCGCCGATTTCCACGTTGAACTCCTGCTGGCCGAGCAGCCCGGCGCGGGTCAGGTTGCTGGAGCCGGTGATGAAACGCCCCGGCATGTCGGTGAGCAATTGCCCGGTTTCGTCCAGCCGGAAGAGGTAGAGTTTGGCGTGGTTGGGGTCGAAGGTCTTGCGGATTTCAAGCCGTCCCTCTTCCAGCAAGCGCAGGAAGAAGGCGACCTGGTCGTAGAATTCCTGCGTGTCCAGCGCTGCGTCGCGCAGCGCGGTGCGCAGGGAGGCGTAGAAGCGGCCCACCAATTCTTGCTGGCTCATCTGCGCGGCATGCGGCTCGGCCACTTCCAGCACTTGCCCTAGGTGCAGGTCGGTATCCAGCCCCACCAGGATTTTGATGGTCAGGTCGGCGCGTGCTCTGATGGCTTGGTAGAGTTCGCGCCAGCCGGAGAAGTAGAAGAAACCGACCAGGAATTTGAGTTCCCGGCTGTGTTGAATGAGGGCGTGAATGCGGCCCTTCAGGCTGCGTTGTTGGGTGTTGGTAATGAAATTGTGTGTCATATCAATGCTCCTTGGATGGGGAAATGGCCGGGCGATTGTCCGGATCGGGATGGCCGGCCGGATTGGGGCGACCGGCCCGGTGGGGGCGACCGGCCCTGTGGGGGCGACCGGCCCGGTCGCCCCTACACGCTCCGCGCTTTGCTGATCCGATTCCACACCAATTGGCAAACGGCACGGTAGACCTCCTTGCGCTCTTCTTCGGTCAAGCCCAGGGCGTTGAAGACGATGTCGTCTAAGGCTTTGCGGTCGGGCAGGGGATGCGGCTCTTGCTCGGCGATGGGGACGTCGGATTTGGGGTCAATGCCGCATTCGGTGAAGATGGAGTGAATCTTAAAATCAAATGGCAGAGATGTGGCCTCACATACATCCGGCTTCAACGCCTTTACTTTTTTTAGTTCATGTACTTGTGTTTTTATTGGCCCGCCGCCTCCACCATAGGACCTGGACAATACCTCTACTTGTAAGAAATGAGTAACGCTATTCAAAAAGATGGAAATAGCATTTCCATTATGTTTAGGATAAACGTCAAATAAATTGTTATCGGCAAAGGCATTGCGAGTATCGTTTATTGGAGCGAATAGCCGTTCCCTAAGAATGTAGGGCCAGAAAACTGCTCCGGGCGATCTCTTGCCGACATTCCACCAACGTTTTCTACTCCCCACCGAGGACAGGTTGTTAAAACCCTTGACTTTTTTCCCACGTTTACTACCTTGCTTAATTTCAACCTCTACCTGCTCCCCCCACTCGATGTACTCCAGAGCCTTGGTGCCCTCTAATTCCTCCCTGCTCTTGTGGCACATAAACAGCCGATAGCGCAGCTCCTCCGGCTTGATGACAATGGTGCGACACTCGCGCGGGCTTTTGATGACCGGCTTGAGGAACTTCTCCTCAATCTCCCCTTCCCAGCCGGCGGCGTTGCGCACGCGCAGCAGGCCGGGCCGTACCCCCGGCCCCAGCGGCTCCAGGTAGAAAAAGTCGTTCGCGCCGGTCGTAAAGCCACGGCGCACCTCGGCAATCTCCCCCAGTTTGACCAGTTTGCCTTTGCCCTTCTCCAGGATGGTGAAGAAGACATCCGGCGCACGGAGGTACTTGCCGCCCCACTTGTCGCCGACGTATTTGCCGCCGTCGCTGCCTTCGGCCAGCAGCGCGCCGGCGGTGATGGGGAAGACGCGGAAGGCGTCACGCTTGCGGATGGCGGTGGCGTTTGCGATGGCCAGCAGGTTCTTGCTGAGCACGGCGACTTCAAAAGGCTGCTTGAAGGCCACAAAACGCACCACGTGGTCATCGGGCACACGACGCGGGGCGGAAGCTACGCTGATGATGGTGTTCACGTCGGCGCGGGCAAAGGATCGTTTGGCGTGGTTGTCGATGACCAGGTGCAGGGGTGCGTTCCGCAGGAAGAACGCTTGCAGCCACGCGCCGTAGCCCACGTCCAGCCAGGAGTTGGAGCAGATGAAGACGTGTACGCCCTGGGGGTTGAGCAGGCGCAGGGCGCGGATGTAGAAGTAGGTGTAGAGATCGGAGCGTCCGCCGGGCTTGCGTCCCTTCTGGAAGCGGTCGGTTTGGATGCGGGACTTGGCGAAGTAGTCGGGAAAGTCGAGCCGCACCATTTCCAGCAGGGCGGCCTTGTATTCCTGGGGCGAAAGCCGCCCGTGCGGATCGGCGATGCTCTCTTGCCGCACGTAGGGCGGATTGCCGATGATGACATCAAAGCCGCCGCGGTCGAAGAAGATTTCGGCGAACTCGATTCCCCAGATGAAGGGGCGTTCGTCCTGCAAACTGTGTTTTTGGGCTTGCAGGTCGGCGATCTCGGCCTTTAACGTGGCGATCTGTTGTTCTCTGTCGCGCTCCGCTTGCTGTTCCTGCGTCATTATGCCCAAGCCCGATAGCGCACCCTGCTTGAGGGTCTGTTCCAGTTGGCGGATTTTGTGATGCCGTTGTGCAATCTCCGCATCCAGGATGGCGCGAAAGACGGCCAGCTCGGCATGCTCAATGGGGCGATAGCCATCGCTCTGGTTGTAGAAAAAGTCGCGCTTCTTTTTCTTCAGGGCGGTGATCTGGCGTTTGACCTGCGGGGGCAGGTTGGCATGCTCCTGCACCGGGAAGGTCTTGTCGCCGATGCGTTGCACCAGCGAATCGCCCACCCGCACCTTGAAGGTCAGGTTGGGCAGGAGCGGCGTGAACGAGGTCTTGAACTCATCGGGCATGTCCACGAACAGGGTCAGCCACAAGCGCAGGTGATTGATCCACACGGCCCAGCGTTTGACTTCCACGCCGTAGAGGGAGCGGGCGATGATGGCCTTCTTGCGTTCAAACGGCGAAGGGGCGTGAGCCTTCAGCTCGGCGGGAGCGTTGTTGCGGGTGTAGAGATTTTCCAGCGTCCGATCCAGCACCTGCAACATGCCCACCTCAAACGCGCCGGAGCCGGCGGCGGGATCGCACACGGTGACGCTTTCCAGTTTTGCGATCAGCGTGTGCAGCTCGGCGGGCGAGAAATCCCCCTGCTTCTGATACTCGTCATAGGCTTCGCCCGTGCCCGCCTCGCGGAAGAACAGATGGTAGAGGTCGCGCCGGTCGATCTCAGACGTTTGCGTCAGCCACTGCACCAACGCCAGGCGGCACATCAAGTCCACCTCCACGCGCGGAGTGTAGACCGCGCCCTGCTCCATGTTGGTGATGCGCTCAAAGATGATGCCCAGGAACTCCGGATTGAGTTCCAATTCCTCGTCGTAGAGTTCATTCTCCTCCACGGTGAAGTTGTACTGGAAGAGGAAGTCGAAGAAATCGCCGACGAGGGCATCGGGAATCAGCAAGCCTTGGTCATCGACGCCCGTTTTGCGCTTGAAAAGCTCGCCGTTGAGGTAAGGGGCCATTTGCAGCGCGGTTTGGGTGGCGGCTGAAAAAGGTGCGCGTCCATAAGCGACCTTGCGCCCCGGCGGGTTGTTGAGTGCCTCGAAGAACAGCGGCTCCAACCACTCGCGGTAGAAAGTGTCCGGCGGATGGGAGCTGCCCTGGTACTCCCGCCAGAAATCCTGCAAGAAGCGCGGATTGCCGCCCAACCAGCCCTTCTTCTGCACAAAGCCCAGGAAAATGACGCGGATGACGAACAGCAGCGCGAAATCCTGCCGCAATTGCCCCTCGGCTGCGCCCCGGACGGCCTCGGCCATCGCCTCGTATTTGGGCTTGAATTCCCGGTAAAACGCATCGGAGACCGCTTCCAGCGAAAAGGCCTCGCGGATCTTATCCAAGCCGGAAAAATCGGCCCGCCCAATCTGGTTGACGAAAGTCTTGTTGGGCAGCTCCGGGTCGACGAAGAAAGTATAGCGGCGGAAAGTGCTAAACTCGCGGCGGGTGCCGGAATAGGTAACGGTGATCAGCGAGAGGCGGAAGCGTCCGGCGTCATCGTAGAAGGCGAAAATACCGGCGTTGTGGTTGTCCGCCTTGAGGGTGCGCTTGCCCAATTCGTACTGCGTCTTCTTGCCGGAGCGGGAGGTCAAATCCCGCGCCACGTGAACGGCAGCGACGAGGACGGTTTGTGAATCGGGCAGCTCAATGAGGCCGAGCTGCCTCACGTCATCAAACGGCCAATCGTCCCTAAGGAAATCATTGCGTACTGCCTCTGCCACTCGGAAAGTCGGCGCGATCCGACGGAAAAGGTGGCGCAGGTTCTCTACGGAAAAATGTTGCATCAAGGACTGAAGGTTAGGTCGGTTATCCACGCTACGGCACCTCCTGTTTGATATGTCGCATAAGATTTGTGCATGCCATTGGCTCTTGCTCCGCGCCCTTCGCGCCGCTCTTGCGTTGAGCAACGGTGGATTGACCTTGAGCAACCGCCGTTTAACGTTGAGCCGGTTTCAGCCGGCTTTACCGTTTCAGCCTGGGAGTTCCCTCCTAGGCTGCGCCGCACCGCTCGCGGAGGGCAGTTAAAAATTTGCTATATAGCTGTTGCGCGTTTGATATATATCAAACGATCGTTTGCTATATATCAAATACCCATGTTGCTATATAGCAAATGATCATTTGCTATATAGGAAACGATCAATTGCTATATAGCAAATCAACAACGCCTCAAATCACCGGCGGATCATCGGGTTGAGCGGCATCCCACAACGGTTTGTACTCGGCATTGTCCAAGCCAATGCGCCACAAGGGGCGCATAGTCCCGTGATAGCTTTCCGTGGAGTTAATGCCCCGTAGTTGTAACCGCAAGCGGGTCAGGCGCACGCCGGGGCAGGTATCATTCCGGAGGTTGAAAAGGTGCTTCTTTGAGCAGATGGCTGACCAGCAACTTCAGGTAGAAGACGGGCAAAAACCATTCCAAGCCTCTGATCGGGGAGAGGACGTAGAGACCAAGAATCAGCCCAACGAGGTAGAGGGTCAAGGCGAGCGGTCGTTGCAGATAAAGCGGCGTCTTCAAGATCAGCACGGTAGCAAGGAGCAAAAACCCGTAGGCGATCACAAAATAGCTCCAATCCCCATCCAGCCACAACCAAGCAATAAGCAGTGGGTGAACGTGTGCGCTGATGAAGCCGAGTGACTGTTTGGCCCCCATCCCCGGCCGATGGTACCAGCATTTGGCACTGGAACTGGCATTGAAAATCACCCCGCCCGTCAAATCAAAGGCGAACAAGGCGGCGATGAGCAGTTGCCAGATAGACCAATCCAGCCCATTGTAAAAGGCATAAGCGGGGGCGGCTATTGCCGCGATGATGCTGGGGATAATACCCAACCAGAACTCGGATGTGGTGAGCGTTGGCCCAAAAAACTTATCCCACGCCCCCTTCAAGCCGGAACGTGGTTCAGGTGGTATCCAACGTATCTTAATGTTTTCTCCCATCGCGTCCCTCCTTGGAACTTTTGCCAAGCCTCCACATAAACCGTTGGCGAGAAATCAGCGCGGCTGTGCCTGACCCACTATACTGATAAATCCATCAGTGCCAAGCCGACTTTCGCCCGCACCGGCCACTGTGACCATAACTTGCTCTACACCGATAAACACAACGGCGGCGGGCCTCAGCTCAGCAGCCCGCCGCCTCTTCCCCCGCCCGGCCGGCCAAAGTGGCGGCACAGGCGGGGGAACGTTGATTCACATAGTCAAGTTAGTGCCTCTGCACCAGTGGCAGGTAGATGCGATATTCCTCCACGGTGACGGTGGTGGTGTCGGTGTCGGTCAGGCCGCCAGTATCGGTGACGGTGAGGGTGAAGGTGAGCACGCCCGCCGCCGATGGCGCGGTGAAGGTGGGCGAGACGGTGGTCGCGCCAACGAGGGTGACGGTGATGCCGCCGGTCTGCGTCCATTGGTAAGTCAGTGCGTCGCCGTTGGGGTCGCTGCTGGCAGAGCCGTCCAGTTGCACGGATGCACCGGGATTGACCGTCTGCGGACTGCCCGCGTCCGCCGTGG
>WFQZ01000284.1 GCA_015486785.1 Thermoflexales bacterium | reverse complement strand
GGGGCGGGCGGCGTGGGCGATTCGTCCTTCAGCCACGCCAGGTCTAGCCCGGCGAAAGGGTCTTCCTTCATTGTGTGCAATGCGGGTTTTTCTTCAGGTTCAGGCATGGTCGGCGATCCATTCTACTAAAGCGGCGTAATCCATCGCCCCGTGACTGGCCGGAGCGTATTCGTAGATTGTCTGTTGCTGCCCGGCGGCTTCGGCCAAGCGCACGTTGCGCCGGATCGGCGGGGTCACTTGCCCGCTGAAGTAATGTTGCAGCAGGCTCAGCACCTCGCGATCCTTGCGCAAGCGTCCGTAGTACATCGTGGGCACGATCCCCGTCAGCCGCAGCCGATGCCCCGGAATCCTCCCGATGTCCTTGAGCGTATCCAGCACCTGGCGGATGCCGATCATCGCCAGGTAGTTCATCGAAACCGGCACCAGCAGTTCCCCGGCGTAGAGGAGCGCGTTTTGCGTCACCAAGCTCATGGAGTGCCCGCAATCCAGGAAGATGAAATCGTAGCCTTGCACCTGGCGCATGGAATAGGCCAGCACGCGGCGGGCGGCTCGCTCGTCACCCATGCGCCAGAGTTCCCCTTCGGCCCGCAGCAGCCGTTGATCGCTGAGGATCACATCCAGCCGCTCGCGGGCCGGTACGATGCACGATTGCGGCGGGGCGTACCCCAAAAGTACGTCGGCCACGGAGCGCACGTGATTGATGCCCAGGCTGGTGCCCAGGCTGCCTTGCACGTCCAGGTCGACGCACAGCACGGGATGACCGCGCAACGCCAGTCCGGCGGCCAGGTTGACCACGGTGGTGGTTTTGCCGGTGCCGCCTTTGTAGTTGAGCACGCTGATGATGCGGGTCATCGTTCCTCGGCTAGAGTGAGGCCAGGACGCGCTTGGTGGCTTGCGGCAGTTCCATAAACTCTTCCACGACCGTCGCGCCCACTTCACGCAGCCGGGCGACTTTCCCGGCGTAGGTGCCGCGTCCGCCTTCCACGATGGCCCCGGCGTGCGAAAAGCGCGTGCCGCTTTGGGCGGCTTTCCCGCCGATGTAGGCGATCAGCGGTTTGGTGAACGCGCCGGAGGCGATGAGATCGGCGACCCGTTCTTCCTGGCTGGTGCCGATTTCTCCGAACATCACCACCGCTTTGGTTTCCGGGTCGCGCTCAAATTCCAGCATCACGTCCGGGTGGGGCAGGCCGACCACGGCGTCGCCGCCCACGTGTACCAGCGTCGTCGCGCCGATGCCGGCCCGCGCCAGGTAGTAGGCCATGGAGGTGGTGATCCCGCCGCTGCGTGAGGAGATGCCCACCGGGCCGGGGAAGAACCACGACTTGGCGGCGGCGGCGCGTCCGCCGATCATCCCCAGCACGCCTTGCCCGGGGCTGAGCACGCCCAGCGTGTTGGGGCCGATGAATCGCGCGCCAGTCTCTTTGGCCCGCCGTGCGATGGTGAGCACGTCGTAGATCGGGACGCGATCCGGCACGATCACCAGCAGCTTGACCCCGGCGTCGATGGCTTCCAAGGCCGCGCTTTTGACCAGCGGCGCGGGGATGAAGAGCACGCTGATGTCAATGGGGCCGACGTGCTCCCAGGCTTCTGTCACCGTGTCGAAGACCGGCACGCCTTCGACCGTCTGCCCGCCGCGCCCCGGCGTGACTCCGGCCACGACTTGCGTCCCGTAGCCCCGCATCAACCTGGTGCGGGATTGTCCTTCTCGTCCGGTGATCCCTTGGACTAGGACTCGTTTGGTGCGATCAATGAGGATTGACATGGTTGTGACTCCTTTTGTTCTCGTTCAGTCCACATCCGGCAGCGGCAAGTCCACGTGCCCGCCGCCCGCTCCGTAGAGCAGACAGTCTACTTCGCAGGCCAGACATTCCACGCATTTGCCCCGTGCGGCTTCGTCCAAGGGGATGTTAAGCACCGGCAAGCCCGCTTCGTTGAGCGTGAGGATGTGCCGCGCACACGCTTGGATGCAGATTTTGCTTTCGCAGGTGGCGCATACGGCGTGATCAAGCGTCACCGTGCCGCCGGTGACGGTGGCGAAGCTGTACGGGCGTTGGGGGGCGGGATGTTGCGGCTGGGTGCGCGGTCGCGGCGGTTGCTGCGCCGCCTCTTTGATCAGCGTGTCCAGCCGCTGGGCGCAGAAGTCGGGGGAGTCGTCCTTTTTGTATCCTTCAACCGGCGCGGGAATTCGTCCGTTGAGTGATTCCAGAATCTCCACGGCTTTGTCCTCGGCGTTGCCGCCCAGGCGGATGACGATGGGCACATCCACTTGCTCTTCCAGGAAGGCCTTGAACAGTCCCCGCGCGGAGTAGAATTGCTCTTGGCTGGCGACGCCGGAGCCGGAGCCGAAGTAGCCGTCAATCGGCCCGACCGCCAGCACGATCTTGGCTGCGCGGTAGACTTTGCTGGCCGGTGGGTTGCCGCTGGTATCCACGAAGGTGGCGACTTTGTACCCTTGCCGCAGGATGGCGTCCATGCTCATCATTGAGCCGCCGCCGCCCGCGCCGTGGAATCCGATGTAGCCCGCGCCTTTCTGGAAGTCCTGTGCCATCTGGATGAAGTAGAACGTGCCGCGATAGTCGTCGGCTTCCACTTGGTAGGCCAGTTTTTCCAGGCGCGTGGGTGGACGGTTGTACTCGCGGGCGATTGCGATGCCCAGTTCGGGATGGCGGAAGACGGCGTAGTCGTCCACCGTGATGCGGCAGTCGGCGGCGTAGAGTTTACCATCGCCGGTGAGCACCAGCGGGTTGATTTCGGCGGAGCGGGCTTCGTAGCGGCGGGCCGTCTGGTAGAGTTTGACCAGCAAGGCTCCCAGTTGTCGTTGCAATTTCCCGTGGATGCCGGTGCGCCGCACCAGGTCCCGCGCTTGGTAGTCTTGCAGGCCGAACGCAATATCCACGTGGCGATGGGCCACTTGTTGCGGGTGCTGCGCGGCGATTTCTTCAATCCCCGTGCCGCCGACGCTGGAGAACATCACCAGCGGGGCTTGCTCGCGGTCGTCCACGATGACCCCGGCATAGAATTCCTGCGCCACGTCCAATTGCTCTTCCACCAGCACTTGGGTGACGGTGAACCCTTGCGCCTGCATCCCCAGGAGCGAGCGGGCGGCAGCTTCGGCTTCCGCCGGGGTAGCGGCGCGTTTGATGCCGCCTACCGAGGCGCGTCCGGTGATCCAGGCTTGGATTTTGACCATCACCGGGGCGACGATCTCCTGGGCTATCGCGGCGGCCTCTTCCGGCTGCGAGGCCACGCGCCCTCGCGGGATGGCGATCCCGGCCTCTTGCAATAGCCGTTTTCCTTCGTGTTCGTGTAATCGTGCCATAAAACCTCCTGAGGCGAAGCTCTTTCGCCTCTACAAGATGACTTGGGGCTGATATTCGCCCCAGACTTGCCGCAACACGCCGCAGATTTCGCCCAAGGTGCAGTGGGCTTTTACCGCCGCGATGAACAGCGGCATCATTGGCGCGTCCGGGGTGCGGGCGGCGGTTTCGATGCGGCTCAGCATCTCCGCCGCTGCCGTTCCGTCGCGGTTGTCCCGCAGTTCGGCCAGCCGCTGCCGTTGCTGCGCTTCAATGGCGGGGTCGACTTTGAGCTGCGCCAGTTTGACTTCCTGCGCTGCGATCTGGAATTTGTTGACCCCGACGATCACTTGCTCGCCGCGCTCCACGGCCTGTTGGGTGCGATAGGCGGCGTCGGCGATCTCGGCCTGCATGTAGCCTTGCTCCACCGCTGCCGTCGCTCCGCCCAGCTCGTCAATGGTGCGGATGTAGTCGTTGGCCTGCCGCTCCAGTTCGTTGGTCAGGTGCTCTATGACGTAAGAACCGGCCAGCGGGTCCACCACGTCGGCCACGCCCGATTCGTAGGCGATGATCTGTTGGGTGCGCAGGGCCACGCGGACGCTTTCTTCGGTGGGCAGCCACAGGGCCTCATCCATGGAGTTGGTGTGCAGTGATTGCGTCCCGCCGAGCACGGCGGCCAACGCTTGCAGCGTGACCCGCACGATGTTGTTCATCGGCTGCTGCGCGGTGAGGGACGATCCGGCGGTTTGGGTGTGGAAGCGCATGCGCCACGATTTGGGGTTCTGCGCTCCGAATCGCTCGCGCATCAGCCGTGCCCACATACGCCGTGCGGCGCGGAACTTGGCGATCTCTTCCAGGAAGTTGTTGTGGGCGTTGAAGAAGAACGAGAGGCGCGGCGCGAATTGATCCACGTCCAATCCGGCGTCAATGGCGGCTTGCACGTAGGCGATGCCGTCCGCCAGGGTGAAGGCGATCTCCTGGGCTGCGGTGCTGCCCGCTTCGCGGATGTGGTAGCCGCTGATGCTGATGGGATTCCACTTGGGGACGTGCGCCGCGCCGAAGCGGAATGTGTCGGTGATCAAGCGCATGGAGGGGCGCGGGGGGAAGATGTAGGTGCCTCGCGCCACGTATTCTTTGAGGATGTCGTTTTGGATCGTGCCGCGCAGTTTGGCCGCCGGTACGCCTTGCTCTTCGGCTACGGCGATGTACATCGCCCACAACACCGCCGCCGGAGCGTTGATCGTCATAGAGGTACTCACCTTGTCCAGCGGGATGTCGCGGAACAGGATGCGCATGTCGTCGATGCTGCTGATGGAAACGCCGACTTTGCCCACTTCGCCGATGGCCATTTCATCGTCGGCGTCGTAGCCCAGTTGGGTGGGCAGGTCGAAGGCCACCGAGAGACCGGTCTGTCCTTGCTCCAGCAAGTAGCGATAGCGGGCGTTGGAGGCTGCGGCGGAGGCGTATCCCGCGTACTGGCGCATCGTCCAGAACCGCCCGCGGTACATCGTCGGCTGGACGCCGCGCGTGTAGGGGTATTCGCCGGGGAAGCCCAGATCGTGCAGGTAGTCGACGGGCACTTCGGCGGGGGTCAACAGCGGCTCCAGCGTGATGCCCGACTGGGTGCTGAACGTCTCGCGCCGCTCCGGGAATCGCCCCACGACTTTGGCGTAGGTGGTCTGCTGCCAACGCTGTTTTTCGCTCAAAATCTTCTCGTCCTTGTTCATCATCAATCCTCCAGTTGACCGGGCGGCGTATTCCGCCCGGCCGCTTGACGCGCTGCGATCACAGCTTCTCTAATTCCACCAGCATTTCATCCAGCACGGCGAAGCCGCCTTGCCAGAAGGCGGGATCGGCGATGTCGAAGCCGGCCTCGCTGATGATGGCGGTGGGGCTGGCCGATCCGCCGTGGGCCAGGATGCGCAGGTAGAGCGGCTCAAAGGCTTCGCGCCCCATTTCCTTGTACTTGCGGTACAGTCCCAGCACCAGCAAGTTGCCGAAGGCGTAGGCATAACAATAGAAGGGTGTGTGGTAGATGTGAGGGATGAGCGTCCATTCCAAGCGGAAGTCATCGCTGAGTTCCACCGCCTCGCCGAACTGCTCGCTGAGGGTGGCGAGGTAGGCGCGGTGCAATTCATCCGGCGTCGCGCCGTTGAGGATCATCTCGTGGGCTTGCTGCTCAAAGATCACGAAGTACGCTTGGCGGGTGATGCTGGCATAAGCTCCGTCCATAAACGAGCCGAGCAAGGTGCGCCGCACATCCACATCCTGTTCCTCGGCCAGGAGTTTGTCGGTGAGCAGCATTTCGCCGAAGATGGAGGCGGTTTCGGCCAGCGGCAGCACCGAGTGGAAGGTGAGCGGGGAATGTTCGTGGGCCATCATCCCGTGGACGGCGTGCCCTAGTTCGTGGGCCAGGGTGGAAACGTCGTTGATGCGTCCGCTGAAGTTGGTGAGCACCCACGGGGTGATCTGCGGGTGTGCGCTGTAGCAGTACGCCCCGCCGATCTTGTGCGGGCGGATTTCGGCGTCCAGGTGTTGCTGCTGGATCACGCGCATTGCCATATCGGCCAGCGCGGGGGAAAAGGCGCGATAGCTTTCGTCCACCATCCGCACCGCTTCGTCAAAGGTGTAGCGTTTGTCCGCCTCCGAAAGCGGCGCGTAGAGGTCGTAGCGGCGGATTTTGTCCGTTTCCAGGCGGCGGGCCTTCAGCCGGAAGAATCGTTGGAAGAGGCTGTTGTTCTGGCGCACCACGTCCAACAGCGTCTCCACCACGGCATCGGGAATGTCGTTGCCCAGGTTGCGCACGTTGACGGGGGAGGCGAAATGGCGCAGCTTGATGTTTTCCTCGGCCCAATCCCGCACGCGGTTGGCGTACATCTGCGCCAGCACGTCGGTATGTTCCCCGTAGACGCGGTACAGTTCTTGGTAGGCGGCGGCCCGCAGCTCGGCGGAGGGGGAGGTGATGTAGGGACTCAGCTCGCCGCGCGTGAGGAGCTTCTCCTCGCCGTCCACCACCAGGCGGAACTTAAAGCGGCTGGTGAGCATATCGTACAAGGTCAACACGGCGTTGATGCCGTTGACGTTCTTGATGTTGATGATGCGCTCCTCCGGCTCGGAGAGGGTGTGCGGGCTGAAGCGGCGCAGCGTCTCCAGGAAGTACCGCCGGTCACCGCTGACGGCGATCAGCCGAGCGGCGTTTTCATCATCGAGGGCCTTCCACCACAGATTGAAGAACATAGTGCGGTTTTCGGCCTGTGCTGTGATCTGCTCCGCCCGTGCGCGGAAGGCCAGCGCGGCTTGATTGCTGGTATCTTCGGAGAACCACAAGTAGCTGTAAGCCTCCAGCATGCCCGCATCGGAGGCTAACGCCTCGTACTGATCCAGCACTTCGCGGAACTGCGCGGTGCTGATGTCGGGGGTGAGCGTTTCCCGCAGGGCGGTAAACGCCACGATTCGTTCCTCCAGGGCGGTGAGGTGTGCCTCCATCTCCGGCGAATCAGCCGGGGGCAGCAAATCGTCCAAACGCCAGCGTTGCGGTGTGTACGTCATTCCAACCTCCTTAAAGTGAAGTTCTGAGCTAATGCCGTGCGGGGCGGGCTAACCCCCAGACAACCCCCACGGAAATCAACGAGAGAAGCGCGTCCCGTCCCCACAGAGCGCGGGCGTAGCCGGAGCGGACGAACAGCAAGTCCACGCCCCAGCACCACGCTTGATAGAGCACCATCAAGTACAACGGCTTGGGGTAGGGCGGATGGCGGTAAGCGGTGATGATGAACCAGATGCCCCACGCGCCGTAGCTGCCGAACCACAGCCACAGCGGCAGAGTGTGGGGAATGTCGCTCAACAGCGGCAACAGATACCAGCCAATGCCTGCGCGGAGAAGGTTCGTCAATCCGAGCGACCAGAAAAACCATACCAGGACCCGTTTCTTGAGCGACACGTGCGGATTGTATATCGCAAGGGCAGTAGGGCAAGTAGCGACGTGCTATAGCGCGTGGAGCGCGTGGAGTCGCGCTATAGCACGACTCCACGACACCCCCACACCTCCACACCCAAGGTTTGACAAATCCAACATTCTAACCTATCATTTGGAATAATTGAAGTATGGCTACGTGGCTGAGGTGGCCGTGAGTTAATTTCTTGCTCTTTATGGAGGGACGATGAATGAGAACATCCTGTTAATAGAAGATGACGAATCGCTATCGCAACTCGTGCAATTGTTGCTGGAGCGTGCCGGGTACAAAGTGGAAACGGCCAACAATGGTCAAAGCGGTCTGGCGTTGGCACGGGAAACGTCCCCGGATTTGGTCTTGCTGGATATACTGATGCCCGATATGGACGGCTGGCACATCTACGAGGCCTTGCGGCGCATTACCGACGCGCCGGTGTTGTTTCTGACCGCGCTGGGGGATGATCGCAACATCACCTACGGGCTGGGGCTGGGGGCCGACGACTACATCACCAAGCCGTTCGGCTATAAGGAACTGGTCACGCGCGTTCACGCGGCCTTGGCGCGGGCCAGACGGGCGCACGGCGAGCACACGGTCTTTGAGACGGGCGACTTTTGGGTGAACCTGGACACGCACGAGGTGAAGGTTCACGAAGAGCCGATCAGCTTGACCCCGACCGAATTCCAACTGCTTTCCGCTCTGATCCAAGATGCCGGGCGCACGGTGAGCCACGATGTGTTGTTGCGGCGCGTGTGGGGGCCGGAATACGCCGATCATCGGGACTATCTGAAGCTCTACATCTGGTACTTGCGGCAGAAGCTCGAAGACGATCCCCGGCACCCGACGCGCATCATCAGCGAGCGAGGGCAGGGATACCGGCTGGTCATTTCTCAAGAGCAAGACTCGGACGAGGAGGCGGTGTGACTCAGCGGGAAACGCTGACCCGGGGCCGATGGGTCGCTGCGCTCGCGCCGATCTTCGTCGCCGGGGTGCGACGTCCCGCGTGGCATTTTGATGTGCGTTCCGCGCTGATCGGGGCGGTGCTCGCCTGGGGACTTGCGGGGCTGGTGTACGTCCTCCGTGATAAGCTGCCGCAGCTCCAGGCGGTGCTGATGACTTTGCCGCAACGGGTTTCGCGCCCTCGGCAAGACCACGCGCCACAGCCGGGCGGAGCGTGGGGAGCGTATTTGGGGGCACTGCGCGGCGTGCTTGCCCGCCGTTTGCTCTTCGCTCCGCGCAATCCACCGGATATTTTCCAGCCGCCCACTTTCCTCGCGCCGGCCACGTTGCCCGATGAACCGACGGACGAACTGCCGCCCCCGACGCCCATTTCCTTCGCGCAGGTGACGGAAGGACATCCGCGTATCCTGATCACCGGGCGGCAGGCGGCGGGGCGCACGATGGCCCTATCTTTGCTGGTTTGGCAGCCCCAGGCGGAGGAGAAACGCATCCCGCTATGGCTGGATATGGCGCAATTCAAGGCCCTGGGGGATAACGCTCCCGGCGATCCGCTGGCGTGGCTGCTCAGCCTGGCGGCGAAATCCGCGCCGCACGTGCCGGTCAAGCAGCTCCGCAAGCAATTGCGCGGCGGTCAACCGGCCCTGCTGCTGGTGGACAATTGGGAAGCACTTTCGCGGGATGAAAGTGAGTTGATGCTGGCGCAGTTGGAGCAGCTCATCCCGCTGCTGGAAGGAAGCGTGTGGGTGGTGGCGAGCAGCCCGCGCAGCTACGGCCCGTTGATGGAGCATGGCTTCGTACCGCTGGAGATTGTGCCGGATCGCAGCGACAAAGCCGTCCGCTCGCTCTACGCGGGATGGGCACACCGCACCCCGGAGCAGTTGGAGGAGGACGAAGAAGTCCTGGCGCAGCTTTCGCATGCCGCGCGTGCCGGCGCCTCGCTGCTGGAGCTGACGTTGCGCATTCATTTCTACCTGGAAACGCAGCAACTCCCCGAACGTCTGACGGACGTGATGACGGCCTTGGTCGAAGAACGGCTGCCGCGTCCTGACCTGGGCGCGGATTTGAGCGAGTTGGCGGAGTACGCGCAACTGTTGGCCGTGCAGACGTTGGCGCACGCGGCCTACCTGCATCGGCTGGAGAAACGCGCCCTGACCGATGACGACATCCGCGAGTTAATCAACCGCCCCTTGCCGGAGGCCGAGGAGCAGCCTCCCAAGCTGGCGCAAACGGCCTTCCGCCTGTTCAAGAAATCCGGTTTCTTCAAACGGCAAGGCAAAACCTGGCACCCGGCGCATTACGTATGGGAAGATTTCCTCACCGCGTGGTTTCTCTCCACGCAAGATTGGGGCAGCGATCTGATCCGCACCCACCGCAACGACCCAAGCTGGGACTTGCTGATTGAGTTCTACGTGGGGTTGGGGGATGCCTCGGCTCTGGTGGAGGCGCACCTAAAGGACGCCGCGATCAACGGCGACGACGAGAAGTTGCTCCAGGCCGCGCGATGGGGCATCCTCGCTCCGCCGGATGCGGCGTGGCGCAAAAGCGTGCTGCAAGCTCTGGCACAAGCCTTTGTGGACCCGGACATTGACCCGGACTTGCGCTTGCGCCTGGCTCAGATGATGGCCGAGGCCGCCGGGGAGGGCGCACGCAGCTTCTTCATCCAGGCACTCAACCACGCCGATACGGCCATCCGCTGTGCCGCCTTGCGCGGCATGGGACGGCTCAGTCCCACCCAGAGCATGCCCCTTTTGGCCAGCGCGTTGCAGGACGAGGAGCCGGAAATCCGCCAGAGCGCGGTTTATGCCCTGGCCGATATGGGCACATCCGGGGCCGCATCCTTGCTGGGGCAAGTGTTCTACGAAAGCGACGAAGATTTGATGGTGGACATTGCTTACGCGCTGGCTCGCATCCCCAAAGGCCGGCAGGTGCTTCGGGAGGCGGCCTCCGCGCCCGATTTGATGGTGCGGCGGTCGGTGGCCTATGGGCTGGGGGAGATCGATCAGCCGTGGGCTACGGAGTTGCTGGAGCAATTGGCCCGCGAGGATGACGAATGGCTGGTGCGCTCCGCCGCCGATACGGCGTTGCAGTCCCGAAGTGAACGTCAAGCGGCGGCGCAGGCGACGGTCGCCCCCCCGCCACGGGTGGACGAGCTGCCGTGGTTGATTTCCTGGGCCGCGAGCCACGGATTGGGCGTGGGCGCGGGCGAGGCGGCGATGGATATGCTGGAGCACGCGCTGGTCAAAGGGGAGCCGGAGGCGCAGATGTTGGGGGCGTTGACGTTGGTGCAACTGGGACGGCGTGAGCATTTGGAACTGCTGCGGCAGTTGGCCGGAAACGTCAACCCCACGGTGCGGCGGGTCGCCCGTCAAGTCCTGCGCATTATGGAGCAACGTTACTACGACGCGCAGGAAAGCAGCGTGGAGTGATTACGGTTGATCGCCCTGGAGCAACTCTTGCGCCAGGGCGCGGTAAGCCTTCGCGCCCCGTGAATGCGGCGCGTAGAAGATCCCCGGCTCGCCGAAGCTGGGCGCCTCGCTCAGGCGCACGCTGCGCGGGATCAAGGTGCGGAACGTGCGTTTGGGGAAGTGTCGCCGCACTTCTTCCACCACCTGCCGCGCCAGGATGGTGCGGGCATCAAACATCGTGAGCACCACGCCCCGCACACTCAGCCCCGGATTGAGTCCCCGTTGCACCAGCGAGATCGTGTGCGTGAGCTGCGAAAGCCCCTCCAGCGCGAGATACTCACATTGCACCGGCACGATCACCCCTTGGGCGGCGGTCAGCGCGTTCACGGTGAGGATGCCCAGGCTGGGCGGCGCGTCAATCAGGATGTAATCGTACTCCGTCAGCGCACTCAGCCCGCGTTGCAGCCGCCTGGCTCGCTCGTGGGGATCGGGGAGACGGTTCAACTCCACCGTGGCCCCGGCCAGCGCGGCGACGCTCGGCAGCAGCGATAGACGCGGCCACTTGGTGGGTAGCTGCACCTCGGCGGGCGGACGTTGCGTCACCAGCACTTCGTAGATGGATCGGGAGATGCGCCGGGGATCGATTCCCAAGCTGGTGGTGGCGTTGCTTTGCGGGTCAATATCCACCAGCAGCACGCGCTGCCCGGCCTCGGCTAACGCCGCGCCCACGTTGACCACGGACGTGGTTTTACCCACGCCGCCTTTCTGGTTCGCAAAGGCGTAAATGCGGGTCATATCTACCCCGCCAGCCGCCGGCGGCAGGCTTGAACTTCCTCCGGACGGGGGATGCTGGCCAGGCCGCGCCGGGTCACCGAGTGCGCCGCCAGGCAGGCCGCGAAGTCCACGGCGGCTAAGGGGGGCGCGTCCGCAGCCAGCGCGATGAAGAACGCCGCCGCGAAGATGTCTCCCGCGCCGACCGTGTCCACGTCCTCTACCTCGTGGGCCGGGAAGGGCAGCGGTTCGCCTTTGATGAACAATGTCCCGCCATCGGCGGCCTGTGTCACCACCAGCAGCGGGGTGAGCGCGGCGAAAGTCCAGGCTTGCTCCCACGAGCCGCCTAAGTCCTCCAAGCTCAACACGACCGCCGAGGCTCGCGGGAACACGCGGTCGGCGGCCTCCCACATCTGCGGGCGGACGTACCCTTGGGCGTCCGAGGTACGCAGCCATCCTTGGGGCGTGATCCCGACGAAGGTCGCTTCGGGGAAGGCGTTTGCCCAGGCCGGATCGCACTCGTTCATCACCGGGGCGATGTGGGCGATAGCAGGCGCGGTCCACGTCGGCGGCAGATGCTCCGGGGTCAGCGGGGCGGCCACGGCGTGGACTTTCTGCGTGCGGCGACCGTTCTCGTCGTGCAGGTTTTCAAAGGTGGTGGTGGCTTCAGAATCCACCCGCCGGATGGCCACGCCGGGGACTTGCAGCGGGTCTTGGGCCGCGTAAGCGGTCAGGATGCCGGCATGCCGTCCCAGCATCGCCGCCGTCAATGCGGCGTACAGGGCCGTGCCGCCCCAACGCGCTTTGCCGTTGGGTTGCAGGTCGCGGGAAACGTGGCCGATGGTCAAATAGTCCACTGCTGCGGGCATCTCAGTCCGTGTCGGGGGACTCGCGGGGGACGATGGTGACGGAGCGATTGCGTCCGTTGCCCACGCTGCGCGTGCGGATTCGCCGGTCGTTTTGTAGGGTCAGGTGGATCAATCGCCGTTCGTTGGGCGGCATGGGGCGCATACGCACGGTGCGACCGGTGCGCAAGGCTTGCTCGGCCTTCTTTTTTGCCAGTGCTTCCAGGCTGCGGCGGCGACGTTTGCGGTAGCCGTCGGCATCCACGACCACGTTGTAGTTCCCATCCACACGGTGATGAATCAGCGTGCGCAGCAGATATTGGATGGAATCCAGCACTTGCGCCCGTGGGCCGACCAGCAGATGGGCGTCCTTGCCTCGGAGCGAGAGCCACAGGGTGGGGCGGTCTTCCCGCTGCCACGAGGTTTGGATGCGTACTTCAAATTCGGCGAACAGGTGTTGGGCGATCTCCCGCGCGGCTTGTTCGACGGTCTGATGGAGCTGGGAACGAGGCTTGCGGGCCTTGGGCCGAGGACGGCGGGCGGGTTTTGCGGGTTTCTTGTCCGCCGGAGAGGGCGTTTGCTTGGGTGGGG
>WFQZ01000283.1 GCA_015486785.1 Thermoflexales bacterium | reverse complement strand
TTTACGAACCCCAGAGCCGATTTCGGCTACCTGTATGTCCCCAATATGATACGCTCTCCGACGCACTTTGGAAGTGCGTCGCCCCTAAATTACCGCACTACCATGGTAAGATTACAGGGTCGCAAGACCTTGAATCTGTTAGCGAAGGAGAACCCTCATGCAAACCAAGTCAGTCGTTCCGTTTCTGTTGCTGCTCATCCTGGGGATGAGTGTTGTTCCCGCCTATGCCGCTTCCCCGCCGCCGTTGAGGCCGGTCGTGGGGCACGCGGTGCGGGCGGATCTTTCACCCGCCTTGCGCGAGATGCGCCCGCTCCCCCCAAGTCCGATGGCGGCACGGCCCACGAATCTTCCGCTGCCCAAGGCGTTACGCTCGCCGCTGGCCCCGCACTATGAAAGGGACGCGGCTTTGCAGGTCTCGCGTCCCGCCGACCCGATGCCGGCCCCGCTGCAAAGTTTCGACGGGGTGAACAACCTGGATGGCGTTATGCCCCCAGATACGCAGGGCGACATCGGCTACGATCCCGCCACCGGCACAAAGTACTACGTCCAATGGGTCAATCTGCACTTCGCCATCTGGGATGTCACCGGCACGCCCACGGAAATCTACGGCCCGGTCAGCGGTAACACGCTGTGGCAAGGGTTTGGCGGCGCGTGCGAGACAAACAACGACGGCGATCCGATCACGCTCTACGATCCGTTGGCCCATCGCTGGCTGATGAGCCAATTCGCCGTGAGCGGCCCCTACTATCAATGTATCGCCATCTCGCAGACCGCCGATCCCACCGGCGCGTGGTATCGCTACGCCTTCCAGCTCAGCACCACCAAGATGAACGACTATCCCAAGCTCGGCGTGTGGCCCGATGGGTACTACATGAGCATCAACCAATTCAACGGGGGGAACACGTGGGGCGGAGCCGGGGTCGTCGTCTTTGAGCGGGACAAGCTGTTGAACGGCGATTCATCCGCCACTTTCCAATACTTTGATTTGGAATCGGTCAACAACAACTACGGCGGGATGCTGCCTTCGGACCTCGACGGCGACACACCGCCCCCGGCGGGATCGCCCAACTACTTCGTTGAGGTTGACGATAGCTCGTGGATCGGCCCCAGCGATGCGATGCGCATCTGGAAATTCCACGTTGATTGGAACACGCCCGGCAATACCACCTTCGGGATCAACGGCAACCCCAACTTCACCATTCCGGTTGCTTCGTGGACACCGGCGTGCTCCAGTTGCGTTCCCCAGCCCAACACCTCGGCGCAACTGGATACGCTATCCGACCGGCTGATGTACCGGTTCGCCTACCGCAATTACGGCGATCACGAGTCCTTGGTGGTCAATCACACGGTTGACGCCGGAGGGCGCACCGGCATCCGCTGGTACGAGGTGCGCGATCCGGGCGGCTCGCCCACGATCTACCAGCAGGGCACTTACGCCCCCGATTCCAACTATCGTTGGATGGGAAGCGTGGCGATGGATGCTTCCGGCAATATGGCCGTAGGCTACAGCGTCTCCAGCAGCAGCCTTTACCCTTCCGTGCGCTACGCCGGGCGACTGGCCAACGATCCGCTCAATGAGCTGCCCCAGGCCGAGACGACGCTGGTCAACGGCGGCGGCTCTCAAACCAGCAGCTACGAACGCTGGGGCGATTACAGCATGCTCAGCGTCGATCCGGTGGACGATTGCACCTTCTGGTACACGCAAGAGTACATGGCCTCCACCAGCAGCGGCGCGTGGAGCACGCGCATCGGCTCGTTCCGCTTCCCCACCTGCGGCGCACCCAACAAGGGCACGCTGCAAGGCACGGTCAGCGATGCCACGACCGGGCAGCCGCTTCCCGGCGCAGAAATCCGGCTCCAAGACGAGGCGACCCACAACACCATCAGCACGCAGAGCGGCAACGACGGGACTTATCTCATCAGCCTGACGCCCAGCACCTACACAGTCTCCGCCAACGTCTACGGCTACACCCAGCAGACTATCTCCGGCCTGGTGATCGCGCCGGGCATCACCACCACGCAGGATTTCGCGCTCACGCCCACCCCGCGCGTCGTCGTTTCCGGCACGGTGCGCGACATCCGCACCGGCTGGCCGCTCTACGCCGCGCTCTCCGTGCGTGGCGATCCGATCATGCCCACGGCCCCCGACAACGCCACCTGGAGCGATCCCGTCAGCGGCTTCTACAGCTTCACCCTACCCGCCGGCGTGACTTACACCATTCAGGCCGCCGCTTGGGCCGAGGGCTATCAACCGGCGAGTGCCATCCTGCCCGCGCCGGACGGTGATACAACGCAGCAGTTCACATTGCGCACCGACATCAATCATCTCGCGCCCGGCTACACGGCCCGGACCATCGGCCCCGTAGAGAGCTTCGACGCCGCCGCGCTCCCCAACGGCTGGACGGTGATTGACAACGCCGGCACCGGCGTCCAGTGGCAATTTGACGATCCCAAAGGTCGCGGCAACCTCACCGGAGGCAGCGGAGCATTCGCCATCATAGACAGCGACTATGGCGGTGATTACGATGTGGATACCGAGTTGCGCAGCCCCACCTTCGACTTCTCCTCAGTGTCCACGGTCGTCGTGGAGTTCAAAACCGATTTCCGCTGGTGGCAATTCAGCGATAGCGAGCAAGCCGATGTGGACGTGAGCACCGACGGCGGCAGCACCTGGACGCACGCCTGGCAGCACAGCGGCAGCGATCTGCGCGGGCCGCGCACCGTGCGCGTGGATATTTCGCCCTGGGCCGCCAATCAAGCGGCGGTGCAAGTGCGCTTCCACTACTACAACGCGCACTACGAATGGTGGTGGCAGGTAGACGATGTCTTCATCGGACAGTTCCAGCTCGATCCCCAGGCGGGCGGGCTGATCGTGGGCAATGTGTACGACGCGAACACGCAGCAGCCCCTGGATGCCCCCACGGTCAGCAACGCCGCGCCTCGGAACTCGGCCTTGCCTGCCACGCCGGGCGAAAGTCGCGGCTTCTACACCAGCTTCGCGCCGAGCAGCACCCAGATCATCACGGCGACGGCAACCCACTACGGCGTCGTGACGGCCACCGTCAGCGTGCCGTTGAGCGGCACAGTGCGCCAGGATTTCCACTTGCCGGCCGGCTCGCTGCACGCGCAACCGGAAGCCTTCGCGATCAGCCAGGCCGTCGACACAGTACTCAGCCGCACATTGACCCTCTCCAACAGCGGCGGCGTCCCCGCCACGTACACGCTCCAGATGATCAACGCGCCTTTGCCGCAGATGCCCGACGCCGGGCAGACCATCCCTTGGCTCATCACGCAGCCGGTGTCCGGCGAGGTGGCGATCAACGAGACGCAGCCGATCACGCTGCTGTTCAACACTCAATCCCTGGCGCTGGGCACGTACCAAGCCTACCTGCGCGTTGACAGTTCCACGCCGTACCCGGCGCAGCTTATCCCGATCACGCTCACCGTGCGAGAAAACTACGATTTCGTCATCACCCCGCTCAGCAGCACGCAGACCGGTCGGCCCGGCAGCGTGGTGACGCACACATTCACGCTCACCAACACCGGCAGCGAGAGCGACACCCTGGCGATCACCGTCAGCGGGGCAAGCTGGCCGCTCTTCGCACCGCAGACGCTGCGACTCCCGGCCCCGGGCCAAAGCACCACGCTGCGCATCACCGGCACCGTACCCCTCACCGCGCTCAAGGGCACCACCGACGCGGCCATCGTCACCCTCAGCTCGCAGGGCGATCCCGGAATCTCGCGCACCGTGTCGCTCGTCACCCGCGCGGCGGCACGCTACGCCGCCAGCTTGAGCCTCAGCCCGCGCACGGGGCACGGGGACTTGGGCGATCCCGTCACCACGACTTTGTGGCTCACCAACACCGGCAATTGCAGCGACACGTTCCGGTTGAGCTGGCGCAGCCGCTGGCCAGTCAACGCGCCGCCCACGGTCACGTTGCGCGTGGGCGCACACACGCACTTCCCGGTGACGGTCACGCTGCCGTTGGATAACGAGATCGCGATGCAGAACGCAGCGCACTTCACGGTGACCGCCGGCAACGGGCAATTGCTGGCCGGCGCGACTTTCACCGTCACCCGCGACGAGACGCCCGTGGCCGGGGTCTCGTTCACCTACCAACCGCGCTTCCCCCAGGATGGCGATGTGATCACCTTCACCGGCGCGATCACCGCCGGAACGCCGCCGCTCACTTACACGTGGAACTTCGGCGACGGCAGCCCGCTCGCCAGCGGCGAAGTCGTCACCCACGCCTACGCCCGCCAGAGCAGCTCGATGATACACAGTTACCTCGTGCGGCTCACCGTGAACAATCAACTGGGCAGCCGCTGGGTTGAGCAGCCGGTCACGCTCAACCGGCAAGGGTCTTTCGTGTACCTGCCATTGATCCTGCGCCAATAGCGCATCCGCAAGCAACGGGCGGCTGTGTGAGCCGCCCGTTTTTGCATCCCCGAGAGCGTATCATATTGGGGACATACAGGTAGCCGAAATCGGCTCTGGGGTTCGTAAAGTGGTCGAAAAAGGGGTGCGGACGTGCCCATAATGGATTTGAGCCAACCCGCAAAATCAGATACAATGTACCCGATCTTCTTCC
>WFQZ01000282.1 GCA_015486785.1 Thermoflexales bacterium | reverse complement strand
GCCCGCCCCTCAGCCACGGCCAACGCCTGAGTCGCCGCCCGATCCCGCGCCGCAGGTGGACGAGGAAGAAGCAATGGCCTGGCTGCTCCAACAGATCGCCCGTCCGGCGGAAGAGGGCGCGGCGGACGAGGATCAACAAGCCCTCCAACGGTGGTTGGAGGGCGATGAAAGCGCGTCCCGCGACTAGCGCACCTTGTCGGGCAGCAGCAGCGGCGCGGTGACGGGCCGCAATTGCAGCCCCTCGGCGGCGGCATCCACCACCACCGTATCCCCGGCGTGGAAACGGCCCGCCAACAAAGCCTCCGAAAGCGGCGTCTCCAATTCCTGCTGGATCAAGCGGCGCAGCGGACGCGCCCCGTACTCGTCGCTGTAACCGTGCTCCACCAGCCACGCCTGGGCCGCCGGCGTCAAGCTCAAATCCAGCGCGTTTTCCAAGAGCCGCGCCCGCACTTTGGCGATCTCCAGGTCCACAATCGCTTGCAAATCCTCGTGGTTGAGCGGGCGGAACACGACAATGGAATCCACGCGGTTGATGAACTCCGGGCGGAAGCGGCGTTGCAGTTGGCCGAGGAGCTTTTGTTGCAGCTCTTGATAGGCCAGCGATTCATCCCCCGCCGTGGTGTGCAGCGCGAAGCCCAGCGAACCACGGGATAACTGCTCCGCGCCCACGTTGGAAGTCATGATGATCAGCGTGTTGCGGAAATCCACCCGATGCCCGTGGGCGTCGGTCAACTCGCCCTCCTCCAGCACCTGGAGCAGCATATTCAGCGCGTCCGGGTGCGCCTTCTCAATCTCATCGAGCACAATCAGCGAGTAGGGACGGCGGCGGACGGCCTCGGTCAACTGCCCGGCGTCCTCGTAGCCCACGTAGCCGGGCGGCGAGCCTACCAGCCGCGCCACGGCGTGCCGCTCCATAAACTCGGACATATCCAGGCGCAAGAGCGCGTCCTCGCTGCCGAAGAGAAACGCCGCCAGGGCCTTGGAAAGCTCGGTCTTGCCCACGCCGGTGGGGCCGAGGAAGATGAACGAGCCGATGGGACGGCGCGGGTCTTTGAGTCCGGCGCGGGCACGGCGCACGGCACGGGCAATGGTGGCGATGGCCTCATCCTGCCCCACGATGCGCCGCCGGAGTTCCGCTTCCATCTGCAAGAGCCGCTGGGATTCGCCGGTGGCGATCTGCCGCACCGGCACGCCGGTCCACATCGCGATGATCTCCGCCACGTCCTCCGGCTCCACCACCAGCCCTTCGTCGCTGCGCTCCTGATGGCTGCGCAGGGATTCCATCTGCGTGACCAAGCTCAGCTCCTCGGTCTGCAAATCCTCCCGCCCCGGCGCATCCGCCGCCGCCAACTGCGCTTGGCGCAGTCGCACCGCCTGGAGCTTCTCGAACACATCGCGCAACTGCAACGAGAGCGGCGATTTGTACATCCGCACCCGCGAAGCCGCCTCGTCCATCACGTCAATCGCTTTATCCGGCAAACGGCGGTCGGGGACGTAGCGGGCCGCCAGGCGGACGGCAGCTTGCAACGCGGCATCGCTGATCGTCAAACGGTGGTGCTGCTCGTAGGCGTGCTTGATGCCGCGCAGGATGTCCAACGTCTGCTCCTCCGTCGGCTCGTCAATCTGCACCGGCTGGAAACGCCGCTCCAGAGCGGGGTCGGTCTCGATGTACTTGCGGTACTCATCCAGCGTGGTGGCCCCGATGCACTGCAATTCGCCCCGCGCCAAGGCCGGTTTGAGGATGTTGGCCGCATCCATAGAGGAGTTAGCCGAACCCGCGCCCACCAGCATGTGCAGCTCGTCAATGAAGATGATGGCGCGGCTTTCGCGCAACTCCTCCAGCAGAGCCTTGAGCCGCCCCTCAAACTGCCCACGGTAGATCGTCCCGGCGACCAACGCGCCTAGGTCCAGTTGGATCAGCCGCTTGCCGAGGATGGGGCCGGGGACGCCACCGGCCACGATACGCTGCGCCAGCCCTTCGACCACCGCCGTCTTGCCCACGCCCGGCTCGCCCACCAAGGCGGGGTTGTTTTTGGTGCGGCGGGCCAAAATCTGAATCACCCGCTCAATTTCGCGCTGTCGCCCGATCACCGGATCGAGTTTGTTTTCCCGTGCCAGGCGAGTCAAGTCAACGGTCACCTGGTCGGTGACGGACTTTTCCTTGCGGGCGGGCGTGGAGCGCGGGACCGCCGCCGATTCACGGGACGGGGCCACCGTGGGCGTGGGAAGATACCGCTCCAGCCGCCGCCGCACCACAACCACGGACAAACCGGCGTGCGTGAGCAGGGCCACGATGATCCCTTCGCGCTGCTTGAGCAAGGCCAAAAGTAAGTGCTGCGTGTCCACGGTGGGGCTGGCGGCTCTTTGCGCCTCCAACAAGGAAAGTTGCAGTAACTCCTTGGCATTACGGCGCAGCTCCGGTTCGGAGCGCAGCAGCACTCCCGCGCCGGAAAGGCGCACCACCACCCGCTGCGATTCGCCCACCTGCACGCCCATCTCTCGCAGCAGCCGCCCGGCCAGGCCCTCACTTTCCAGCAGCAAGCCCAGGAAAATATGCTCCGGGCCGATGGAAGCATGCCGCAAGCGCGTGGCCTCGGTGCGGGCCAGACGGAGCACGTCTTGAGCCTGGTGTGAGAATTGATTTAAGGGTACAGCCATAGGTCACCTCTCCAAAATATGATAGCGGGTTTCTTCTCACCGCCGAGGCACGGAGACCACAGAAATTTCACTTTCTTACCTCCGTGTCCTTTGCGCCTAGTATGATGGGGTATGATAGAGAAGGCACGGCAGGCCGATCGCGCCTTGGTGATAAGACCGCCGCAGAGTGTGGGTCGCCGTGCCTTTTTCCAAAGATGTCCGAACAGTTACCTGGGCCTCAGAGCCCGTATACGCTAGAACGGACGATCATATTTTACACCATGCAGGAGGTAGCGTATGAACAACGACAAACTCGTCATAGGGGTTGATGTATCCAAGAAGTATCTGGATGTAGCCTTTGGTTCACAGGACAAATCGCCTGAGCATCTAGAATACACTGACAAAGCAGTTGCTGACTTGGTAGAGCGTCTGCAACAGCTCCAACCGGCAATGATTGTGCTGGAGTCCACCGGCGGATTTGAAAAGCCATTGATGGTCGCTCTGTTTCAAGCGGGTTTGCCGGTTGCCCGCATCCAGCCGCAGAGAATCCGGTACTTTGCCAAATCTCTGGGTCTGTTGGCCAAGACCGACCAGTTAGATGCACGGGTCTTGGCGCATTATGGCGAAGCGGTGCATCCCAGTGCGACCCCGTTACCAACGGAACGTCAGCAATGGCTTGCCGGGCTGGTTGCGCGTCGCACCCAACTCATTGAGATGCGGGTTTCCGAACAGAACCGCTTGTCAACCACGCCGAAGTCTGCCCGGAGTAGCATCCAAGAACATCTGGCATACTTGCAGGCCGAGATCGCCCGCATTGAAGCGGAGATTGACGATTTCATTGACCAAACCCCGCAGATGCAAGAGAAACGGGACATCATCACAAGCGTGCCCGGTGTGAGCAACGTGACGGCTGCCGTGCTGCTGGCTCGTATGCCAGAGTTGGGACATCTCAATCGCAAGCAAATCGCGGCTCTCGCTGGCCTGGCTCCGTACAACAAAGACAGCGGCGGACGAAAGGGAAGACGAGCGATTTATGGCGGGCGGGCAGATGTGCGTAAAGTTTTATACATGGCCGCCCTGTCCGCCGCCCGGTTCAATCCGGTTATCAGAGCTTTCTACCAACGACTTGTCAAAGCCGGTAAACAGCCCAAGGTTGCTCTTGTGGCCGTCATGCGCAAATTGTTGACCATTCTCAATGCTATGGTCCGCGACAGACAGCCCTGGACGCCGCCTGCTCATCACACTAGCCCTAGCGCTTGACAACAACACAGTTACTCTTGCGGTGAGCAGTTGCAAGCTGTCTTCCCTCACTCTCTTCCCCGCGCCCGTGACGCTAACATAGGTTCTACATTGCTCCTTCATCAAACCTTCACATAATGGCGGTACACTAGAGTTAATCCGTAGCGGAATTCGCATGATAAAGGAGTGGTTTACTATGAATAGCAATTGGAAATGGCGCAGTATGATCTCGTTCTTCCTGCTCTTTGCGGGGATCGCATTATCTTTATCCGGCATCGTGCTGTTTGCCGCGCCGCCGGGATGGCTGGCGAATGCCGGTTGGACGTTGCTGGGGTTGGACAAGGGGCAATGGGAAGCGATCCACACGATCTTCGGGTATGCGACGATTGTCTTTGCCGTGCTGCACCTGATCTTGAACTGGAAGGTGCTGCTCAACTACCTGCGGGATCGCGCCCGGCGGGTCTATCGGCTGAAGCTGGAGTTCTTGGCCGCGCTGGCGTTCGCGCTGCTGCTGGGGTTGGGCGCGGCGATGCAGTGGCCGCCCTTCAGCAACGTGATGAATTTGGGGGAGACGCTTTCGCAACGTTGGGAAAGCGGCGCGACCGTCGCCCCCACCGTGGAGACTCCCCCCGAGCATGAGGCAACGGGGGGCGTTACCGGCGGCTGGGGACGGTACACGGTTGCGGCGTTGTGTGCGCAGTACGACGTCCCGCTCGCTGAGGGCTTGGCTCGCTTGAACCAGGCCGGCATCCAGGCGCAAGCCGAGAGCAACATCCGCTTGCTGGCAAACGATAGCGGGCGTGAGCCGTCGGAGATTGCCGGCATTATCGCGGGAAATAACTGAGTTGCGACTAAAAAGGAGGTGTGAAATGAGAGGACGACGCGGGCCTTGGGGCCGACCGAGGAGACCTTTGCCAAGAAGACCGCTTTGGGTGCGCCCCCGGCG
>WFQZ01000281.1 GCA_015486785.1 Thermoflexales bacterium | reverse complement strand
GTGGGGATCGGCGTCACCGTCGGCGTGATAGTCGGCACAACCGTGGGCGTGACGGTCGGCGTCGGCGTCGGCGTGAGCGTCACGGTCGGCGTCACGGTCAGTGTAGGCGTAGGCGAGGCGGTGGGCGTGAGCGTCGGAGACGGGGTAGGCGTGCCGGTTGCCGTCGGCGTGAAGGTGGGCAGCACCGTCGGGGAAGGCGTCAGCGTGGGCCACACCACGATTTGCTGCGGCAGGTAAAGCGGCTGGTCGGCGTAGAGCATGTAGCCTTCCAGGCAGTTGGCGTAGCGGATCGCCTCAATGGTCGTGCCGTAGCGCACCGCCAGGCCGTAGAGCGTTTCGCCGGGCTTCACATAGACGATCCGCCAATCAGGCGGGGGGCCGCAGTGACGCACCGGCGGCGTGGGCGGAGCAACAGGGCGCGGCGGCACATAGAGCGTATCTCCCGGCAACGCCATAGCGATCTGCAAACAGTTCGCCCGCATCAAAAAGAAGGGGCTGATGAAATGCCGCCAGGCCAGGGAATACAACGTCTCGCCCGCGCTCACCAGGTGGGGCTGCCAGGTGGCGGGATAAGTGCAGGCTTCACGCCAAGGCAAAACAGGCGTCGATTCAGCCGGGGAGGGCGTGGGAGAGGGCGGCAAGGGCGTGTCGGGCACCCGCGTGGGGAACAGCGTCGCCGTGGGGATGCGCACACTATGGGTGGGACGCCGCACAAGGAGCGCGGGATCGGATTTCGCCTGCTCGATGCTGCCCAGCACGATCCCCAGGATGAACAATCCTGCCAACAATACGCCTACGAATTGTGTTACCGGACGATCTTTCACGGCCAAGCCTCCTGATGTGCGGTTATTTTAGTCGGCGCGGCGGAAAAGACAAAACAAAACGCCGCCCCGTTCAGGGCGGCGTTCAGAATAAGCGGGATTGAATTTACAATGGAACTACGTTTGCAGCTTGCAATCCTTTCGGCCCGCGCTCAACGGTGAATTCTACCCGCTGACCCTCGTTCAGCGTGCGGAATCCGCCACCTTGAATCGCGGAATAGTGAACGAACACATCGTCTGCGCCTTCGCGCGAGATAAAGCCGTAGCCTTTGGTCTCATTGAACCACTTCACAACACCAGTTTCACGTTCTGCCATTTCTTAAACTCCCTCTGAAAACTAAAATGTGTTGACGCATCTTCTTAACTTCGTGCCTCGCCCCTGACGGGGAAAAAAATAACGCCTGGCGCAGTAAGTCCAGGCGTTGACAGGCAACAAAACTCGGAATCTTGCGTCAAAGAAAACTACCCTGAAAAAGTCCGAATACTTTTCAGTAGCCAAGAGTATAGGCGTTTTCCTCAGACTGTCAACCTCAATCGTCGGCGGGACGGCGGAACGCCCGCCGCAACAAGGCCAGCTCCTCCAAGCCCAGCAAGCGCATCACCACCAGGTAGATGATCACGCCCACGCCACCGGCCAGCGTGATGCGGCTCAGGTAGCCCAACGCGCCGGGGAGGGGCAGAAAACGAGTGCCCACCAGCACGGCGAACGACGGCCCGGCCATCATCAGCGAGGCCAGCAGGGATTTACACGTGGTGCGGGTCACGCCGTAGGGACGCAGTCCCCCCACCCGACGCACAAACAAGGCCAGCATCAAAAGTGCGTGCAGGGTCAACTTCAGCGAGTTCGCCAGGATGAGTTGCCACAATCGCGGCTCGTGGAACCAGGTGGGCAGCAAGGCCATCCCTATGTACACCAACACCGTGCCCACGCCCACCAGGGCCGGGGTCCAGGTGTCCTTGCGGGCGTAGAAGGCGAAGATCAACGGCTGATCCAGGGCCGCGAAGACCAATCCCAGCACGGAAAGACGCAGCACCCGCGCGGTGGCTATCGTGTCCGCCGGCAGGAACTCGCCGCGCTGGAAGAGCAAGGCCACCAGGGGATTGGCCAACACCAGCAGCCCCACCGCCGCCGGGAGGATCAGGATCAACACCAGGCGCAGCCCTTGGGCCATAGTGACTCGGAATGCCGCATCGTTATCGTCGCTGGCGTGACGGGAGAGCATCGGCAAGATCGCCACCGAGATCGCCGTCACCACCAGCCCCAACGGGAATTGAATCAGCGTGGCGGCGTACTTCATCCAGGCGATGCCGCCCGGCCCGGTGCGCGAGGCCAGGTTGAAGCTCAATCCCACGGCGAATTGGTCTACCAACAGCCCCAGGCCGATGGGCAGGTACAACTGGCCGATCTTCTTCAAGGCCGGATGCAGCGGGAACGGCGAGAGGAATCGCCAGCGCGTGGTGCGCAGCCCCGGCCACTGGAAAGTCACTTGCACCAGGCTCGCCAGCAGCAACCCAAGGGCCAGGCTTTTGACGCCCAAGGCACTCCGTCCGAGGAGCACTACCACCAGCACCAACGTAGCATTGTAGATCGCGGGCGCGAAGGCCGGACGGGGGAATCGTTGCAGCGCGTACAGGGTGCCGGAAAGCACACCGGCAATGTTGAGGAATAAAATCGCCGGGGCGGTGATGTAGATCATCGTCCGCGCCAAGCCCAGATACGCCGGATCAAGGCCCCGGCCCAGCACCTGGGCGATCCAGGGAGCGGCCAGTTCCACGCCGAGCACGAACGCGCCCATAAAGATCACCAGGAACGAGATCAGCGCGTTGACGACGCGATTTAGCTCGGCGCGATCCTTGGATTGTGTGTAATCGGAGAGCACCGGCACCAAGGCCGAGCTGAGCATGCCCCCCACGAACTGGTCATAGAACATCATGGGGACTTGGGCGGCCACGTTAAAGGCACTGACCGCGCCACCGGCGCCGAAGAAATAGGATTTCACCATCTCGCGCACCAAACCGAGAATGCGACTGGTGACATTGCCCACTGAAATCAAAGCAGCGGCACGAGTTACGCGCCGCGCTTCACCGGAAAGCTCTAGTTGCTCATCCACAGGATCATTCTACCCGCTTTCAGAAGTCGGGCAAGAATCGTTCTAACAAAGACGGGGCAACGGCTGTTCCCCGTTGCCCCGTGATGCCAATCATCACCAGCTAGAAAGTGAAGGTCAATGTTGCTCCATCCGCTTCCAGCAGGAATGAGGCGGAGTTCATAACCTCCACGCCTTCGCGCAGGTCTTTTTCCGGGTCAACGCCCAGGCTCATCAAGGCCATATCGCACAAGATCACCTTGCTGCCGGCCCCGATGATGTCGTTGTACAAGCCCACCGGATCAGGGAAACCGGGCATGTTCATGTCGCGGATCTTTTCCAGCTCGCCCTTGACGGCGATCTTGCCACCGCTGCCCCCCAAAGCCATAATGACCTCATTTTCCAGGGCCACGCCGGAGGCACACAAAACCAACGTCGAGAACAGACTTTCCATATCGTCGTGGTTGCAGATAACCACCATCTTGCTCATCGTAAGCTCCTTAAGTTTAAAAGTTAGAACGTCAGCGAGACGCTTGCTCCGGCGGCTTCCATCAAGAACGTCGGCGCACTAACGACTTCTACGCCCTCGCGCACGTCTTTTTCAGGATCAATGTCGCGATTCTCCAGGGCCAACACACAGAGGTAAATCTTGCCGCCTTGATCCTTGATGTCATTGTACAGTTGCACCGGATCGGGAAGCCCCTTCAACTTCATATCCCGGATTTCCTCCAACTTGCCCTTGAGCAAGGCCGGAGAGCCACCAGGGCCGAAGAACAGGACCACCTCATCCTCCACGGCAACGCCGGAAGACCCCATGATCATCGTGGACATAATGCTGCCAGGATCTGCGTGATTGCAAACGACTACAACTTTTCCCATGCTTGTTTAGTCCCTCAAGCTAAGATTGATCGGACGCACGTCGCGATCCCCAATGGACAAGTGGATGAGGGACAACCTCCTTTCTCAAAGATTACCACTTGCCCGAAACTCATTCCTGTGCAAGCACCTTGCTTGCGCTCAATGTGAGACCCACTTCTTGCGTGGGTCTCTACACTCCCACCAACCACAAACTTCTACGCGAACCAAGTTCTCGTTGATCTCTGGCTGATTCTCACCTCCCTGGATGTCGGCGCGGCTATTCCTCAAGCGGCTTGAGCGCGTGGAAGAACAGCGCAACCGGACGGTAGAATGCATGCCCGAACTTGAGCAGCGGAGCCAGCAAGCTGACTTCCATTGAGACGGCCACGTGGAAAATGAACACGCCATATCCCCACACAGGGGCCTGTGGTAAGTCCATCAGCACTTCCAGGAACAGACCGCTGAATCCG
Source organism: Thermoflexales bacterium (assembly GCA_015486785.1). Lineage (GTDB taxonomy): Bacteria > Chloroflexota > Anaerolineae > B4-G1 > SLSP01 > S014-19. The sequence continues at coordinate 5,829 of WFQZ01000281.1, read as the reverse complement.
GCCAGCCACAGCAGCCACAGCAACACCCAATCGGCTTGGTTGGAGTCGCTGTAGGTGCGACTATCCGGCTTCCAACGCTTGTACAACAACACAGAGGTGCCGTACATGAGGAAGAACCCGGCTATCGTGGCCATGACATGCACAAAGTACCACAGCACCGCCGGATTCCCTGCCGGGGTGACCGGTTCGCCGGATACTTTGTACTTGATGAGGTAGAAGAAGAAGTCGGACATAGTCGCGGCCAGCAGCCCTAGGAAGCCCCACATCGTGGAGGCGTGCAAGAACCACTTTTTGAGATACCAGGGTTTCTCCACGCCCTCTTCCGAGGTTTCGCAATCCTCACGGAAGCGTTTTTGGAGCAGCGACTCGGTGATCAACGCATTCCACAGAGCTTCTTTCCAGTTCGTTTTCTTGCCGCCGGCCAAGAGCTTCCCTTTGTCGTCCACCTTGGAGATGCGCTTCATCATGTCCAGAATGCCCAGCAGCCCGATGAGTCCCATGATCCCCATCACCGCCGAGCCGAGGTAGTGAATCGACTCCACCGGCACAAGCTCAAACACCTTGAGCGGGCCGGACGGCGGCAACGGCGGGTTAGGCTGCGCCAGCATGAACAGCGCGATCAGCCCCGCGAGCACCACCAGGAAAATCAGGCTCCACAGCGGAGAGGTGAAGAGCAACTTCGCCACTCCGGAGCGGTCGTATTTGGAGATGGCGTAACGGCGTGCCGCCGCCATAAACGCGCCCGGCTCCGCCTGGCGGGGACAAGTCTCCGAGCACTCACCGCAGTTGTAGCACAACCACAGCTCTTTGCTGCTCAACAGGCGATCTTCCAAGCCCACCTGGGCGTAACGGATGATCCGACGGGGAAATGTCTCGTCCTCTTTGGTCATCGGGCAAACGGCAGTACAGTTACCACAGTTGAAGCAGGCGGAAATATCCGCCGCCCCGTATTTCTTGATCTCGGTTAGCAGTTCGGGATTGACACGCTGGCTCATTTCTTCGCCTCCTGTGCCAACTGGTAAGTGTAATACTCGTCCTCCATTTCCCCCTCAACCACGATGTTATAGCGCTTCATCGCGGCGACGTACCATAACACTTGCGCAGACGGCAATCCGGTCTCTTGCGCAATCTGCGGGATCGTCTTCGGGCCGCTCTTCAGCACCTTGCGGATTTGCCTGCGGATTGCGTTTTGTTCCTTCACCAAAGCCTGTGCATGTTCCACCGAGGCACTGCGCTCTTCACGTAATCGCTTGAGCAGTTGTGCCTTTAGACGGGACTTTTCTTTGTCCGGTCGTACTTTTTTGGTAGCGTCTTGATCCACCATATCTAGCCTCCCAGTGCCGGCATATCGCCCAGAGCTATAGCGTCCACCATAGCTTCGTATTGAGCCAGCGTCCACCCTCGCAGGTCAATGGCCCGATTCGGGCACGCGCTGACACACGCCCCGCATCCGGCGCAATTCGCCGGGGTCACCACGGCACGTTGCACCTGCTTACCATCCACCTCCACCGTGCGCAAAGTGAGCGCGTCTTCGTAAGCACAGACTTTTATACACTCACCAAGCCCCTCGCACTTGTCGGGGTTCACATACGCGACGAATGGTTCTAGCTCTACCGATCCCGCGCCCAGCAACGCCGACATCTTCACCGCAGCAGCGGCGGCGGCGGCGTTGGTTTCCTGAGTGTTCATCGGCCCTTGCGCCGTTCCGGCCAACACGATGCCCGGCACAGCCGTTTCCACCGGTCTCAGTTTGGGGTGTACTTCCAGCAAGAAGCGATCCGTGCCCGGCGAGATCTTGAGCATGTGGATTAGGTCTTCGATGGGGTTAGGCATAATGCCTACCGCCAGCACCACCAAATCCACCGGCACTTCAAGCTCCTCGCCCCAGGTCAAGTAGTCCTTCACTTTGACGACCAGCGGCCGCTTTTCTCCCGCCGGTGCGGGTTCAACTTCCGGCAGCTCGTCATTGTGATAGCGCATAAAGAGCACGTTGTTCTCCGAGGCTTCGGTGTAGTAGTCTTCGTGCCCGCGCCCGTAGGTGCGGATGTCTTGATAGAGGTCAAAGACGCGGATGCCGGGGAATCGTTTGTTCAACTCCGCCGCCGTGTGCAGGATCGCCGTGCAGCAAACCCGCGAGCAGTAGTCGTTGACTTGGCCATCCGGCTGCGGCTTGTTGATTCCGGCGATCTGCCGGCTGCCGACACAATGCACCATCGCCAGGTTCTTCACCTCGCGCCCCTGCCACTTGAGCGGTTGGCCCTCAGGCGTCAAGCCGATCAAGCGGATCAGTTGCGGCAGCGTGATCACTTCCGGCAGCACCCCGTACCCGTACTCGCCCTCGTAAGGCTCGTAAGGACGGAAGCCGGTCGCCATCACGATCCCGCCGACGGTGAACTCCCAGACCTTGGGCTGATCTTCCAAGTGCAGCGGCTCGCCGTTCACCTTGACGCAGCCATCCTCGTAATGCTCCCAGTCCACCGCCGGGCTTTCCGGGTAACATCCGGGGTAAGCGCGGTAGACGACCTTGCGCTTGGTCAAGCCGTAGTTGAACTCATCCGGCACCTCTTTGGTGCAACCGGCGATGGCCGCATCGGCCATATCATCGCTCACACCGCGCGAGTGCTGGAGCACTTTCACGTGATAGTCGCCCACGTAGCCGGACATTCCCACCAACTCCGCGTAGGTGTAGACGGTGACGTTGGGGTGATTGGTGACTTTGTCCACCAGCTTCCGGATCAAGTCCCGCGCCGATTCTTCCGTGGGGAAGAGCGTTTCCAGTTGCGCGACGCGCCCGCCCAGGAAGGGCGTCTTTTCAATCAGCGTGACCTTCAACCCGTGCCGCGCCATATCCAAGGCCGAGCGCAACCCCGCCAGCCCACCGCCGATCACCAGCACATGCTTTTCCGCCGGCAAGCGGATCGGTTCGAGCGGTTCCAGCATACGCGCCTTCACCACACCGGTGGTCATCAAGCGGATCGCTTTCTTGGTCGCCTCGTCCGGTTGATCGTGATGCACCCAGCTATCCTGCTCGCGGATGCCCACGTGGTAGTAAAAGTACGGATTCAATCCGCCACGGGAGATCGCGCCACGGAACGTTTGGCGATGCAGTGCCGGCTTGCACGATCCGATGACTACGCGGTTGATCCCCAGGTTTTTAATGTCTTCTTCAATCAGGGATTGCCCGCCATCGGAGCACATCGCCGCATCCGTGCGTGATACCACGACGTTTGGCATATGACTCAGTGCCTCAGCCGTCTTCTCGATGTCCACCACATCACTGATGTTCCCGCCACACCCGCAAGTGTAAACACCAATGCGGATTTCTTCTTCATCCTGCGCGGCGGATTCCGGTTCTTGTGGAATGAGATTTTCCGGTTTTTCAGTCATGGGTTACTCCTCCATTTTCGGCTGCTGCCAACTCGTGCAGATACGCGGTGGCCTCCGAAGCCGCCGCGCCGGCCATCACGATGCTATCCACGATGTCCATTGGGCCGGTGGCCGTTCCGGCAGCGAAGATGCCGGGGAAGCCGGTATTGCACGGCTCAAAGTTTGGCGAAGGAATTTCAATGAAATTGTCTTCGCTCGATACCGGCACACCAAAGACGGCCTCCGGGTTGTAAGCCGGCAGCACACCCACAGAAAGCACCACCAAATCGTGCTCCCGCTCCTCCACCTGACCGCCTTCTTCCATCATTTCCACCCGCACCCGCAAGTTCTGGTTCTCGTCCTCGGTGATCTTGGCGACCTTCGCCTTAACGAATTCAATCCCCATCGCCTTGGCGTTCTGATAGAACTGCTCGTAGCCTTTCCCGAACGTGCGGATGTCCATGTAGTAGATGGTGATGTCGGCCAGCGGCAAGGCCCCGGAAAGCAGCATCGCTTGCTTGATTGCGTACATACAGCAAATCCGCGAGCAATACGGCACCCCTAGGCTCTTATCGCGCGAACCGGCGCATTGCACGTAAGCGATAGACTCCGGCTCTTTCCCGTCCGAGGGACGCAGCACGTGCCCGTAAGGGCCGGTGGGAGCCAACAGCCGCTCCATCGCCAACGCGCTGATCACGTTCGGATATTTGCCCCCGCCGTATTCGGCCTTGGCATCCACCGGCGTGATCTTGAATCCGGTAGCCAGCACGATGGCCTTGGCGGTGACTTCTATCTCCTGCGGCTTCTGCTCGTAGTCGATACAACCTTCCACCGGACAAGCCTTCTCGCACTTGCCGCACAACATACAATTGTCCATATCCAGCACCGCCACCTGCGGCACCGCCGTGGAGAACGGCACGTGAATCGCCCGATACGCCCCTAAATCCTGGTCGAACACCGACGGCACCTCTACCGGACAAGCGTACTCGCACTTCCGGCAGCCGGTACAAATGTTCTCGTTGACGTAACGGGGTTTCTTCACCACCTGGGCAATGTAACGATTGCCCTGCCGCTCCACCGATTGCACCTCGGTGTAGGTGAACATCTGGATGTTGTCATGATGGGCTACGGCGGACATCTTCGGGGTGGTGATACAGCTTGCGCAGTCCAGCGTAGGGAAGACCTTGCTCAAGGTGATCATCGTCCCGCCGATGGTGGGAGATTTTTCCACCAACATCACTTGGTAGCCCTGATCGGCCAGGTCTAACGCCGATTGCATCCCGGCGATCCCGCCGCCCACGACCAAAACATCTACGTTGATTTTATCTGTAGCCATAGTTTCCTCCCTTCCTGGACTAAGCCGCCTGGGCCTGAGCTGCCGCGATTTCGTCCCGCACCGGGCCGATCTCGCTCAACAATTCGTTTGCATGGGCGACTTCTTCCAAGAACGGTTTGGCGCACACGGTACAGATCGCCACCAGACGCAAACGGCGGGGGTTGATCCCGCGTTCCTTCATCTTCGGGAACACGCGATTGATGATCTCCGCCGTCCGTTCTGCCGCTCCCCGATAGGGGCAATCCGAGCCGCTGTACATCACAACGATTGCGTCAATGCCGCGCTCGAAAGCTCGCAAGTAAAAATCCTCCGGGAACATCGCCGGGCTGACTACCGGGAGCACGTAGGTATTGGCCGCATACTCAAAGTGCGACTGTCCCACCGAGTTCGCCCCCTCATAGCCCCCCGACAAGGTTGCCAGGATGAGGATTTTCATCTCCTTCTCAGTTGAATCAGCCATAAGGGCCTCGCTCTTACTTCACGCGCTTGATGAAAATGCGGTCGTATCCTCCTTCGGCCACCAAAGTCCCCAGGAATTCTTGCCCTACCTTCTTGCACCACTTGGGCATATCCTTCTTGGTTTTGGCGTCGCCGGACCAAATCTCCAGCACCTCGCCGACGGCAACAGTGCCGATGCCTTTCTTCGCCTCCAGCAGGGGGCCGGGGCATCCCATAGCACGAGCATCAATAACCTTCGCCGCTTGAATTGTAGAAAGATCCACTGACATAATACACACTCCTTGTTTAATTGAATTTTTGGAAAAGGGTTGCGACTTTCAGCCTGCCCATTGCAAGCTGATGATCCTACTGTCAGAAAAACATTATAAGCCCCTGGAATGATGGCGCAAGTGGCACTAATCACCCAAAAATAAGGTCAAAGTTCCTTGCTCCCCTCCCGCTTCCTTTTTCATACCCGGAAACCGAGAAATATCCTTGGGCATTGACCGTAAATGCGCTATACTTAACGTGTTTTGGAACTTTGTTCCGTATCCCATTTAGTTGTCAGGAGGAGTATCAAATGAAGAAGGTAATGACGTTTCTAAGTGTGTTGATGCTGTTCAGCTTACTGCTCAGCGCGTGCAACAAAGCCACGCCCACCACCGCGCCCACGCAGCCCCCCACGGAGG
>WFQZ01000280.1 GCA_015486785.1 Thermoflexales bacterium | reverse complement strand
CGCGCCCGCGTCCGCCGGAGAAAGGGTCAGCCCGGCAATGGGCGATCCGCTCAAGATGAGGTGCAGGTAGGGCAGAGCCGTGGCCGCGCCGATCAGCAGGCTGCCCAGGAAAACCGCCAGCAGCAGGGCGTGGCTCCACAGGAGCACGTTCGTCCACGAGAGGCGGACGCGCCGGGCGGCGGCGATCAGCAATCCGGCGAGCGGCAAGAGCAGCGGCATAAACATCACACCGAAATGCACCAAGCGCGTGGCGTTGAAGACGTTGGGCAGGATGCCGCCCGCTTGAGAGCGCAATCCGATCCAAAAGGGCAAGTAGGCCAGCACACTGAGCACGCCCAACCAGGCCGCTTGGGGCAGCAACCGCCAGGCGTGCTCCCAAAGCGCGTCGCGCTCGGAGGCGGCCCACGATCCCAGGATCAGCGCGCCGACCAGCAAGGCCCAGTAGATGGGGAAATCCCAGGTGTTGAGGAAGCCCAGCGAGCCGAGGATCAGCGCGTAGCCGGATAGAGAGAGCCAATCACGCCGCAAGGTGACGCGGCTGCGGTAGAGGTTCAAAGCCAGGGCAATCGCCAGCAGGACGAAGGGCAAGGCCAGCAAGTGCGGGTGCATGTCCCCCAGCAGGAAGCTGAAGGCCGGGAATTCGTCAATCACTTCTTGGTGCGTGTGCCACGGGGTGTAATCGTGCAGCACGCGCGAGGCACGCCACCACCACATGTAGCGCGTGGGCCGCCAGGTGAAGGGCGGCTGCGGGGCCGCGCTCAAGTCCACAATATCAAGCCAGTGCCAGAACGAGGCGGGCAGCAGGCCGCGAGCGTGCAGCACTTCCAGGAAAGCCTCGCCGTTGCCCGCGAGCAGCAGCATTAAGGGGGCCAGCAACGGACGCCGCACGTCACGGCGCGGCAGCAGGTCATAGACGATGCCGTAGGAAGTGACTGCCGCCAGCGCAAACCAAGCGGCGTTGCCAAGGTTGAAGGCCACCGTGGCCGGGAGCGAGGTCAAGCGGGTGAGCAGGCTCAGCAGGAAATAGCCCAGGTAGTAGTAGGAAATGGCGAATCCAGAAAGCCACGGGTCATTGGGGGGCATGGTGGGGGAACGCAAGATGGCGTTGAGGAAAGCAATCTCCATCCATTTTTCGCCGCCGGCGGTCTCAATGCGCGGTTGTGAGGCTCGCACCAAGGCCCAGACGATGAAGGCCAGCAGGAACAGGGCTTCGGTGGTCAGGACGAAGGCGCGTTTTTCGCGCCACCAGGCCGCCAGCACGCCGCGCTCCTCGCGGCGCAGGAGCCACATGCCGCCGAGGAAGGTCGCGCCGACGGAGGCGAAGATCGCGGGCAGCGAGTTGGGACACAGGTGCAGGGTCTCAGCCCACCACAGCAGCACGCCGGTCAGCAGCAAGCCGAGGGCTTTGGCGGCAGCATAGCCGCGCGAGGGCAAAGCTCGCAGCCAGGAAAACGCTAACGGCAATCCCGCCAGAGCCAGAAGCTGCATTGCAACGTACCACTTCAGCAGGGCCAGGATCATCGTTCCGCTCATTGCTCCACTTTCAAACCGCGCAGCTCGTAAATTTTGACCGGAGTCGTCAGGCTCTTGACGCTCACCATGCCCGCAGGCGTAACATCCACCCGCCCGGCAACTCGTTGATATACCGGGTCGGTGATGAGAATCTGCCCGGCGCGGGCTAACGATTGCAGATGGCGGGCCACGTCAATCGTGACGCCAATCGCGGTGTAGCTGGAGCGGTGTGAAGCACCGATGTTTCCTACCACAGCCCCGCCGGTGTGAATGCCGATGCCGAAATACAAGGGGCGTGACGGGTTGACTGCTTGGTGGTACGCCTCAACAGCCCGCCTGAGACGCAGAGCCGCGCGTATGGCCCGCATCGGGTGATCGGCCTGCGCGAGGGGCATGTTGAAGAAAGCTGTGCCGGAGTCACCGGCGAAGTGATCCAGCAAGCCGTCTTCGTTCATCACGGAATCGCTCAACAGGGAAAAGTACAGGTTCAGGGTTTCGACTAGGTATTCAGGTGGCGTTTGCGCCATAAAGCGGGAAAACTGCCGCAGATCGGCCACCAATACGGTGATCTCCTGCATCGTGCCGTCCCAACTCACCGTTTCCGGATTTTCCAGCAGTTTTTCAATGGTGCGGGATGAGAAGTAGTTTTCAAATGTTTCCATAATTTGGGTGGCGCGGCTCTCTAACTGTTTGCGTTCCGTGATGTCGTCAATGAGCAAGATGACACCGTTGCTGGTGCCGCTTCCGCTGTACAGGGGGGTGATGCGCAGTTGCAAGGTCAGCAAGCCCTTGTTGGGGAAGACCGGGTTGACTTCCACGGAGAGCATCTTGCCCGATTGCAACACATCGGGGATCGCGCGTTGGAGGTATTCTTGCAGAGGGGCGAGGACTTTTATGAAGGGTTGCTTCAGGGCATCGTGGATGGAGATGCCCAGCATACGCGCAGCGACAGGCGTGAAAAGGGTGATTTGCCCGCGAACGTCAATGGTGATCACGCCGGTGGAGATGCTGGCGAACGTATCATCCAGCAACCGCTTGATTTCGCGGGTGGTAAACAGTTGCTGCTCCAGATGGGCAAACAAGCGGGCGTTCTCCAACGCCAACACCGATTGATCGGCCAGGGCGGTGAGGAATTCCAGGTCATCGGCGGTATAGGGTTCGGACGACTCCCGCGCCCCCAGGAGAATCCAGCCGATGAAATTTTTCCCGCGATAGAAGGGCAGGCAAACCACGCCGCCGATCTTGGTGAAGGCATAGTCCACCGGATAGCGGGCCGGGTCCAACAAAAACGCCGAGGATTGTTTGGCGATACGCTGCACGGGCGGAGAGCCGAGCGCAAAAGTTTCCATCTCAAACCCGGCGATGCCCAGGGAATGCGGCACGTAACATTGCTGCGCCTCATCAAAGAGCCAAGCGGAGGCTTTGCTGGTGTGCAGTTTGCCCATCTGCGAGCCGATGGCCCGGAAAATCTGAGGCAGCGAGAGCGTTTCCGTCAGCTCATGGCTGAATGTCTGTAATCCGCTCCAATAATCCACACGCGAGCGCAAGAAGAGCCAATCCACCAGGAGACGTACCCAGCGGTTCAGGATGGGGAAGAAGAGGATGGAAATCAGGATGAAGGTGAAAATGAAGTACGGATCGTCCGGGTCTTGGAACACGGGCAGGGTATCCACAATGAGATAGCGCAAGGCGAGATAGGTGGCGTAACTCGCTCCTAGGATCAGCGCGTAGGAGAGTCCGGTGGCAAACCGGTCATCCATGTTGTGGAGACGATAGCGCAACACCGTGTAAGACAGAGAAACGGGATAGATGGCGAGAAACGGCACATAAATCCCCGAGAACGGACGCGGATGGCCGAGCACGTTAGAAGCCAGCCAAAAGAGCGTCGGGATGAAGGCTAACGTCGCGCCCATCAAGATGATGCGGCTCTGCTGGCGCATGGTCAGCGAGGCGGGTTGCCGCAAACGGTAAATCATCATCCCCAGGAAGAAGAGGATGCCCAGAATGCCAACTCCGTAAACGACGCGCCAGGAAGTAATGAAGGCCCATGAGTTCGGCCAATGGTAGAGCGTCAGTTCAACGTAGATCACCAGGGCCGTCCCCAAAAAGTACGGCAAGGTCATAAACCAGGGGCAGCGGCGAGCTAGGCGCACCGGCTGAGGGAAGAGCAATCCCAGGCGGATGAAAAGCGGGCCGATCAAGGCCAGAGAGGCAATCCAGATGCGCGGCAGCACGCCGGTCGTCATGCTCTCGAAGATCAGCCCCAGGCTCAGGGCAAACAGCAGCACCGACAGCGAGAGCACGCGCCCGGTGCGGTTGCGTTGGGAGAGCAGCACCCAAGTTCCCAATCCCGCCATCAACAAGGCGGTGAGGTATGGCAACAGGAAGATGAAGACCACGTCCTTGCGCGGCCATTCTTGAAGTTTAATCTTCACCACTAGCGACTTCAGGTTCTGCGGGTCACCATTGATCGGCTCAACGAACGTGAAGAGTGGCCGTTGGCCAATTGTGTAGTTAGCTTCCAAAACCCGATAAAGCTCACGTGAACTATGCACTTGAGTCTTGTCCACTGCGGTGATCATCTGCGGTTCGGCCAACCTGATCTCATCTTCCAGAGGACTCCACATAGAGCTGAATGGGTTGATCACGCCGTTTGGCTCGGTCACGAAGCCGGGAAAGGGCACCGCGAGGAACAGCAGCCGATTTCCAGAAATGCCGGCCCAGGCCAGCGAGGCCCAACTAATGAGCGCGATAACGAGCACGGCCAATTGGGGCACGGAAAAACGATTGTCTTCGTCATAAAACAGGAATCTGGGCACCGAACGACTCATTGCACACCCCTCATTATTTCGAATTGCCACGTAGATATTACCACGAAACCACAAAGCAGAGAATTTTTAGCTGTGCTCACCCCGGCGATGGAGCGCACGAAAAAGGGCGGAGGTTGCTCCGCCCTCGCTTTATTTCTCCTGCCCCAGGGCGAACCCTCTGGTAAATTGCTGGTGCAAGAGGATGAAAATCGTGAGCGGCGGGACCATCGCCAAGATCGCCCCGGCCATCACCACGCCCCAGTTGGTTGTATCTTGAACCGCCGTCATACTGCGCAGCCCCACTTGAATCAACTGGCGGCTGTTTTCCCGGATGATCACCAGCGGCCAGATGTATTGATTCCACATGTAGATGAACTGAATCAAGGCCATCGCGCCGATGGTGTTCCAGGACATAGGCAGCAGGACACTCCACAAGAAGCGCAACGGGCCGGCGCCATCCACCCGCGCCGCATCCGCGAGGTGCGTAGGGATGCTGGCGAAGTGCTGTCGGAAGAGGAAAACGCCCGTGGCACTGGCCAAAAACGGCATCGTCAACGCCAGGTAGTTATCCCCCCACCCCAAATCCGAGACGAGATTGAACAACGCGATGATCATAATCTCGGTGGGCATCATCAAGGTGAAGAGGATGAAGTAGAACACGCCTTCCTTCAAGGGGAAGTCGAAATACACCAACGCTAATCCGGCCAACATTGAGAACAGCGTTTTGAACACCACCACAATTGTCGCCACGACCAAAGTATTCTGCATATACAAGCCCAGGTTGAATGAGTGCCACGCCGTGCGGTAATTATCCAGGAAGGCCGTGCCCGGCCCCAGAAGCGGCGGATAACGGAAGACTTCCGCCCGCGTTTGCGTGGATTTGGAGATGGCGAACAAAACCGGAATCATGATCAAAAACGAGATCACGATCAAGCCGGCGTGCGTAAACAAGGCATCACGAGTTTTGCGCTTCATAGTTAGCCTCCATAGTGGACGTGTTGCCCGCTGGTGCGGAACTGGAAAATCGTCAGCGCAACGACGGCCAGGAACAGAATCACCGACTGCGCCGAGGCCATACCGGTCTTGTAGTACTCGAATCCGTCGCGGTAGAGGTTGTAGATCATCACATTGGTAGCGTTCAGCGGGCCGCCCTTGGTGACGATGTCAATCATACCAAATAGGTCAAAGAACGAGTAAGTGATGTTCGTGATCAGCAAGAAGAAGGTCATAGGAGAGATCAGGGCGAACGTCACCCGCCAGAACCTTTGCCAACCGTTGGCCCCGTCAATGGAGGCGGCTTCCAGTACCTCGGTGTTGAGATTCTGCAAGGCGGCGATGTAAAACACGATGTTGTACCCCAGGATTTTCCAGATGCTGGCGATGATGATCAGTGTGATCGCCAATGCCGGCTGACCCAGCCAATTCAACTCCGTCCCCACCAACTTCTCGCTCAGGTAGTTGAAGGGGCCGAATCCCGGCGAAAACATAAACAGCCAGATCACACCGGCCACAGCCGGGGAAAGGGAGTAGGGCCAGATGAGCAGGATACGATAGATAGAAGCTCCCCTGATCTTGCGATTGGCCAGCAGGGCGATGAACAATGAAACTGCCAATCCGCCCACCACAACCACGGTCGTGATCACTGCCGTCGACTTAACCGTATTCAGGTAAGCCGGATCATGCAGCAAGGTGATAAAATTCTCCATCCCTACGAATTGAGTTTTTAACCCCAGAAAGGCGACCCGGTACAAGGACAAGCGGAACGTTTGCACGACCGGATAGTAGAGGAAGACCAACAATATCGCCAGTGTGGGAGACAGCAACAGATACGGGATCAATTTACCTTTGAATTTCGCTGTTTGCATAAGATCACCCTCAAGGAAAAGATTCAAATTAGGCAAGAATTGGGTAATCCACCGGCGGCAGATTACCCAATTCGACTAGCCCCATCGCTCACTTCCGGCGGAATGAGGTCACCGGTTCACTCAACCGACTTATTGTACTCCACGATAGCCTTATCTGCGGCGGTCTTGGCCTCCTGCAAAGCGTCGTCCACGGAGGCTTGCCCGGCCAAAACTTTCTCCACCGCCTGCTCAATGAGCGTGCGCACTTCGGGGAACGCACCGATCAAAGCCCCTTGGGTCGCGCGGGTGGGTTTCGTATCCAGCAGTTGATCAAACGCCGCTTGATACGCCGGGTTCAACTCGAACCAGTTCTCGACCTTCAGCACATCCACCGCCGACTTGCGGATCGGGAAATAGCCGGTGCCCTTGTGCCAGCGGATGGCGTTCTCGGTGTTGGTGAACCAGATCACGAAGTCTTTGGCCGCCTGCATCTCGGCATCAGGATGCCCGCCGGTCAGCCAAATGCTGGCCCCGCCCACGATCACGCCCTGACGTTCGCTGTGTTCAGGGTACGGCAGATAGCCGGTGCCCAGTTCAAAGCCGTTTTCCTTGGCGTCCCGCTGTCGCTGCACCACATCGCTGGTGGAGGTGATCTCCATCGCCGATTGCCCGGAAACGAAGATCGCATCCGCGCCATCCCAGTCCTCCAGCTTGCCGCTGTAGGCGTAATAGCCCTTGTCGTACATCTCCTTCCACCACGAAAGGATTTCCTTCGCGGCGTCGCCGGTCAAATTGACCTCGGTGGCGCGAGCGTCACGGCCATTGCCGTTATTAGCCAACTCGGCCCCCATGTTCGCCATCCACTGCTCAAAGAACCAACTGTGCAGCGGCCAGGAAATGCAGTTCTTGGCAACGCCCTTGGACACAATGGCATCGCACGCGCTCAACATCTCCTCAAACGTCTCCGGCGGATTCTCAGGATCAAGCCCCGCCTTGCGGAACATATCCTTGTTGTAGTACAAAATGGGGTTGGAGG
>WFQZ01000279.1 GCA_015486785.1 Thermoflexales bacterium | reverse complement strand
GCTGGGGGACTTGTGGGGCCGCTTGGCGCACGCCGCCGAGCGGCTATCAGGTTGGCGGTGGGGCTTGGCCGTCGGCCTGCTGGGGGCCTGGACGCACTTTGCCGTTCACGATCTGGTGGATAATCTCCTGGTCAACAACGTCCATTTGCTGCTGGGCGTGATGATCGCCCTGAGCGCGTGGCTGGTGTCAATCGTCGCGGGGCAGGACGACTTGCGTGGGTAAAGGTAATTGCTCCAATCCGCTCCGGCGATAGACGTACACCGCCAGCTCGGTGATCGTGCGCACAAAATCCCCTTTGTCGTGGGTATAAGCGGCGCGGTTGTTGGGATACTGCTCGGCAAGCCGTAGCTTCAACTCCTCGTACTTTTCGGCCACCTCTGTGTGGCGCAGTAAATACTCGCGGAAGAGCAGGCGGCTGGTCCAGAAGTCCCCGTTCCACGGGACCAAGTGAACGTGGTGCGTTTTGCGCCCGTTCTGATTCTTGATGAAGAGGTGCCAATTCGGCAGATCAACCGGCCCGGTGTATGGCTCATATCCCATTGCCCGGAGCGGGGCGACGCAGGCTTGCCATAAATCCGGCTTCCGTAATCCGGCCATCATATCAATGATGGGCTTGGCCTTGATGCCGGGGATTGCCGTGCTGCCGATATGCTGAATGTCTACCACATACGCCCCGATACTTTCTTGCAGACGTGCTTTCTCGGTTTCAAAGTGATGCTGCCATTCTGATGAATGTGGCACCAGCTTCACCGTCCCGTCCGGCAATCCCAACATACGCACTATCCTCCGGTAGGTTTTCATCCAAGGCCGGCTTTTTCTAGGTTGTGGCCGATAATAGTTCACCGTAGCACGTCACAGGTGGTCGTAATGCGGAGCATCTTTGATGGCAGGCAGAGCAAGATGCCCCGCGTCTCTCTACGCTTCTTCTTGTGGCGCGAGCGGGAAGGAAAGATGAAACGTTGAACCTTGCGCCCGTTCGCTTTCAAACCAGATGCGCCCATGCTGCATCTCGGTCAGCAGCTTGGCCAGATGTAAGGCCAGGCCGTTACCGGGGATTTGTCGTGTCTCTTCGTCTGGGGCGCGGAAAAACTTCTCAAAGATGTGCGGTTGCGCTTCGGGGACGATCCCGAAGCCATCATCCTGGATGCTCAGGTGTAACCGCTCCGCTTCCGCCTGGATTTGTACGAGGATGTGGCCGCCTTGAGGCGTGTAGAGGTGCGCGTTGTTGAGGATCGCATCCAGGATTTGCCGCAAGCGGGACGCATCGCCCTGTACGGCGGGCAGCGGCTCCGCCACTTTCACCGTGATCTGTTGCTGTTTCTCATCCAACTTGCTGCGAATGCCTTGTATGGCTTCTTGGAGCACTTCGTCTAAAGAGACTGCCGCCATGCTCAGGTTCATCCGGCCACTTTCGATCTTGTTGATGTCCGACAGCGCGGTGACCATCGCGGACATACGTTCAACGTTGGATTTGATCACCCGCAGGAATCCCATTTGCGCCTCACTCACCGGCCCCATCATCCCTCGGATCAGCAGGTCGGTGTAACCTTTAATTGAGGTCATCGGGACTCGTAACTCGTGCGCCACCAGCGAGACGAATTCCTGACGGTGATGCTCGGCCTCTGCCGCGCGTCGCTCGGCCTCTTGCCGTGCCTGACGTTCCTCCGCTAATGCCTGCGTAAGCTCTTCAATTGAACTGGGCATCATTTTCCCCCTTATCGTCCAAATGTTCCTTGATTTTAATGGAAGTTGGCAAATTGGTCAATTGCCCTTGCCGCCATAGGCGGTTTATTTCTGGCTAGGATCGCCTTGCCAGGATCAACCTTTGTGGTATAATCTCGCCCGTGCGGTGAGGGGCTGTAGCTCAGTCGGGAGAGCGCTACAATCGCACTGTAGAGGTCAGGGGTTCGAATCCCCTCAGCTCCATTGACAGAGCGACAGTTCTGAAATTGACAAGAGAATAACTTGGGCCTGTAGCGCAGTTGGGAGCGCACCACAATGGCATTGTGGGGGTCGAGGGTTCGAGTCCCTCCAGGTCCACAAACCAAGCGAGTCAGGATTTTACTGACTCGCTTTTGGTTTCCCCCGATAGCGCAATTCGGTCAGCCCCTCGCTGGCCTCATCCAGCCGTGAAATCTCCGCCTCGGTGAGCCGCCAGCCCAACGAGCCGAGATTGGAGATCGCTTGCCGGGCGTTCTTCGCTCCGGGAATGGGCACTGCCCCCTTGCAGATCACCCAATTGAGCGCGATTTGCGGGAGCGTCTTGCCGCCGTGCGCCGCACCGATCTCGCGCATTGTTGCGAGCAGCGGTTGCACCCGCGCCAGATACCAAGGGCGATACATCCGCCCCCTGATGCCGCTGGGCGGGGATGCGGGCGTGTACTTGCCGGTGAGTATCCCTTTCTCCAAGGGGCTGTAGGCGATCATCGTGACGCCCAGGTCGCGGCACATCTGCCGGACGCCGTCGTGCTCCGGGGTGCGGTGCAGCAAGCTGTAGAACACTTGATTCGAGGCCAGCTTGATCCCGCGCTCACCGAGCGCGTTATACGCCCGTCCCAATTGCTCGGCGTTGTAGTTGGAAACGCCCACGGCGCGGATCAAACCTGCCTCCACTGCGTCCGCCATCGCGTCCATCCACGTTTCAATGCGCACCGGCGGGTAAGGAAAGTGTATCTGATACAAATCCATCCGCTCTATGCCCAGACGGAGCAGACTATGCCGCAACGCGCGGTGGAATGCCCGTTTGGTCAGCCGCCAGGGGAAGGGGAAGAACTTGGATGCCACGACGATGGGCGCGTGGCTCTGCCGCGCAAACGCGCCGAGCATTCGTTCGGACTTCCCCAGGCCGTAGACCTCCGCCGTATCAAAGAAGTTGATGCCGGCGGAAATGGCCGCGTCGAACGCCGCGCGGATGTCGGCTTGCGTGTAATGGCCGCTCTTGCCGCTGCCCCACATCACCCTATCGCCCCAGGCCCACGTGCCGATGCCCAGCGGCGAAATTTCAATCCCCGTATTGCCAAGATTGACGCGCTCTACCATTTTGCCTCCTGCTGTTAAGTATCCAGAACAATGGTTACGGCATAGCCCGTTGACGTTTGGCGCACCTGAAGGTTGTGGTAAGTGGCGGCCTTCACGTAATTTCGATGCTCCGCCACCGGGAGAAGCTCCACTTGCCCGCGTAACTTGAGCGGAGAAAGTTCGGTGAATGCGCCGTTCACAAAGACCACGTCTTCCATCTCGCCCAGGTAAAGCAACTCGTTGAGCCAATCCACCAACAGAGTCTCCACGTCGGGCGCATCCAGTGCGAGTGGTACAGAGCGGGGCTGCGACGATGAATCCGGCACGGCGATCAGCTCGCTCATTCCCCGCGCGGCGGAGATGAAAAGATCGCCTAAATCCCGCCCGTAAACCTCCAGGGCCAAGTCGGCGGTGTGATCAATCTCGCGCCAGTAGCCCACAGTGCACCTCGATGAAAGAAGCCAGCCGCTCAATCTCGTCAAACCCGAAACGTGGCCCGATACACGTCAGCCCTGCAACGTCGGTGACGCAAGCGATCCGCTCCGTCAGCCCGGCAATGAGTTGTGGACTGCGCTCCGCCCGCACCACTTCGATCTTGGGCACTGCCGTTTGTTTGAAACCTTCCAGAATCACCAGGTCTACCCCGCGAAGTTCGCGCAAAATCTCCTCCAGCGGTGGCTCACTCCGCACGCGGCGCGTGTGGACGATGCGATCCGGTGTGCAAAGGACTGTGTGCTCTGCCCCGGCGTCCCACAGCTTGCGGGTGTCCTTGCCCGGCGCGTCCGTCTCCACCCCGCGATGGCGCGTGTGTTTGACCACAGCGATCCGATAGCCGCGCCGCCGCAGTTCCGGTAGCAGCTTGACCAGTAGCGTGGTCTTCCCGCTGTTGGAGCGTCCCACAAAAGCGATCACCGGAAGATGGGTGGTCATCTGGCCTCCTTGTCGCACTCGTAAGGCGCGAACTCCGCCCGCCAGGCATCAAAAGTGTGCTGCTGACGGGGGCCGTACTTCCCCACGCGCCGCCGTGCTTCGGCTAACGATAGCTCCCGCCACAACTCCCCCGGCTTCTTGCTGAAGAAGAGATCTGCCCAACTGATCAACCGCTCCTCCAGCGTCTGCGGGACGAAGTCG
Organism: Thermoflexales bacterium; assembly: GCA_015486785.1. Classification (GTDB taxonomy): domain Bacteria; phylum Chloroflexota; class Anaerolineae; order B4-G1; family SLSP01; genus S014-19. The sequence continues at coordinate 4,980 of WFQZ01000279.1, read as the reverse complement.
CGGGGCGGCAGCGGCAAGCCTTGAGCCAACACCTCGTCCCGCAAAATCCCCACGCTGACGTGCCGCTCGGCCACCAGCGCGTGAGCCGTCAGCCCTTCCGCCTCCAAGATGCGCCGTCCCTCCAGCAGATGCGCCAGGTAAGGCAGATCGCCGTTGCATCCCAGTTGCGGAGCATGCACCCGCACAATGCCGATGTCGTGCAACATCGCCGCCTCCTCAATGAAGCGCAATTGCGCTTCATCCAGCCCCATCCGATGGGCCAGGCGCAGTGCCTTGGCCGTTACCGCCGCCACGTGAGGCAGATAAACCGCGTAGGTGGGCGAATCGGGTGGAATGTAGCGATGAATGATGCGGAAGTAATCGCTCACCATCGTTTCCAGGGGTTCAATCCCAGGGCGCGGCTTTTCTGGTAAACAACCAGGATGTAGAGCCAATCATACACCAAAATCCCTAGGTACAAAAAGATTGGCAGCGGCCCCCGGAAATGGTGCGGGAACAGCGCGAAGGCCAGCGAGGCGAAGGCCGTCCCCAGCATTTTGGCAATGGCGATGTAGAGCGACTGTCCGCGCAGATCGCTGCGCCGGAACGCCATCACCACGAACAGGATGGACATCATCAAATTCTGTCCGAAGGCGGCGTAGGCCCCGTCGAAGTCGTTGAATTGCAGCGAGATGAGCAGCACCGCCAGGAATCCGGTAACCAGGGCCAAAATCCCCATCGGGACAAACCAGCCGTCCGGTAAAAAGTCCAGCTCCCGCCGCCCGAACTTCCAAAACTGAAACACGATGATCGCATCAAGGATGAACCATACGAAGTTCACGTAGAGTTGGGGATGATATTGCGGATAGAGGAACGTGAAGATAAACTCCCAGGCGATGTTGGCACTCAAAGCAGCCAGAGGCATCCCGTAAGTGCGATCCAGGAAGTCCCGGCGGATGAGCATAATGTACGTCGCCATCCAGAAGAATCCTGAAGCCAATAACAGCGTGTCCTTCATCAGAAGCCTCCTTGAGGGTTTAGCGGGCGCGGACGTATTGCAGCGGGGCGACCTGGCGCACCATTCCCTTGAGTTCCATCATGACCAGCGTGCTGTTGACGACCCCCACGGGCAGCTTGACCGCGCGGGCCAGTGCGTCCACGTGGCGCGGCTCGGCCTGGAGCTGCTCCCAGAGCGCGGCCTCGGTGGCGTTTGCGGGGAGTACCTCGCGGGCCAACTGTTTCTCCGCCAGTTGATCCAGGTGCAGCGTTTCCAAAATGTCGCGGACTTCCGTGACCACGGCGGCCCCATCGCGCAACAGGCGATTGCTCCCCTGAGAGGACGGGCTGAGGATGCTGCCCGGCACGGCGAAGACCTCCCGCCCGTAATCGGCGGCGAAATCCGCCGTGATCAACGCCCCGCTGCGCAACCCGGCTTCGATCACCACTACGCCCAGGCTCAGCCCGCTGATGATGCGATTGCGTGGCGGGAAGTTGGCCGCTTCGGGCGGCGTGCCCATCGCGTAGCTGCTGACCACCGCTCCGTGCTGCACGATGTCCTCGGCCAAGCGGCGATGCTCCGCCGGATAGATCACGTCCACGCCGGAGCCGAGCACGGCGATGGTGCGCCCGCCGGCCTCCAGCGCGGCGCGATGGGATACCCCATCAATCCCCCGCGCCAGTCCGCTGACCACCGTGACGTTGTGCTGTGCCAGGTCGCGCCCCAGGCGGTGCGCCACCTCGCGCCCGTAGACGGTCGCCTTGCGTGTGCCGACCAGCGCCACGCCCCACTCGTCGGCGGGCGTGATCTCGCCGCGCACGTAGAGGATCGGCGGGGCGTCGGGGAGCTGCCGCAGGAGTGCCGGGTAGGCCGGATCGTCCCACGTGAGCGCGTAAGCTCCAGCCTGCTCGATGCGCCGCAGATGCACGTCCAAATCCTCGCTGTGGCGCACCCGCAGCAAGTTGCGCCGTGCCCGTCGCTCCAATCCCACGGCCCGCAACGCGGATTCCGGGGCCTCCCACGCGCTGCGAATATCGCCGAAAGCCGCCAGCAGAGCCTTGAGGCGCATTGGGCCGATGCCTTGCACCAGATTGAAGCCGACCCAATAGCGCAACTCGTCCATAACTCACACCAGACCGGGCAATAGATGCACGATCATCCGCCGCGCATCAAAATCCATCTCCAGCACCACGTCCTTGATCGCCGGCAGCAGAATCTCGCCCCGTGGACCGTGGACGACGTACACATCGTTCGCGCCCGGCGGCGAAAGCACCTCCACGATCTCTCCCAGCGGCTCATCCTCATCGCTGACCACCGTCAGGCCCACCAGTTGGAAATGGTAATACTCGCCTTCCGCCAGCGGCGCGGCTTGCTCAAGGGGGATTTCCACCAGTGCCCCGCGCAAAGCCTCGGCCTCGTTGCGGCTCTCGCAACCCTCTACGCGCAGCAACATCGCGCCTTGATGGAAACGCACGCCCGTCAGCGCGTATCGCCGATGCTGCGGGCCGATGTACACCGCTTCCATCTCGGCTAACCGCTCCGGGAAATCGGTAAGAATCTCCGCCCGCAACTCGCCGCGCACCCCGTGCGGTCGCAGGATGCGTCCTACCGCTAAATAACGAGGCTCAGGGTCCCGTGAGGGAACACCTGAGCCTTGGTTGATGGTTGACTTTGGAGTGATGTCCCTAGGGGGCATCCCTAGACTATCTCCAGCGTAACCTTCTTGCCTTGCTTCGCGCCCAGGACACGGGCCAAAGAACGCATCGCGTTGATGGTCCGCCCCTCGCGCCCGATCATCCGTCCCATGTCCCCTGGTGCTACCCGTAGTTCGAGGACGATGGAAGTTCCTCCTTCAATCTCAGACAGTGAAACTTCATCTGGCTCATCCGCCAGGGATTTGACGATGTACTCTACCAGATCTTTAACAGTTGACATTGTGGTTCCTCCTTAAATAGTTAGGAAATGAAAGAAGAAGTAACGGGACTGGCAACAGATGACTTGTGAAAGCCTAGGCCGCCGTTTCCTCGGCTGGCGATTCCGCCGGTGTCTCTTCCGGCTGAACCTCCGGCGGAGTTTCCGGCTCCGCTGGCTCTGCACTCTGTTCCGCTGTCGCCGGAGACTTCAGCTCGTTAAAACGCTCCGTCACCCCGTACTTATTGAACAGACGCTGCACAGCATCGCTCGGCTGTGCGCCCACCGAAAGCCAATGCAGGGCGCGATCCTCTTGGATCTTCACCGTTTCCGGCTCGGTGCGTGGATTGTAGAACCCGATGATCTCCACAAACCGGCCATCGCGTGGCATTGATCGCTCCGCTACCACGATGCGGTAGCTCGGCTGCTTTTTCCGACCAACTCGACGTAATCTTATTCTTAGCATATTCCTCCTGCCTTACGTAGATGATGTTAAGGAAGTGGCTGATGAGTTCCCAGCGCGTTGGCGGTGGCGAACTCGCACTTACTTAAAAGAAACGCGGCAATCCGCGTAACTTTCCCTGATTCATACGCTTGATGAGCTTCCTCATTTGCCGGTACTGCGAAAGCAACTGATTCACTTGTTGCACCGTCGTGCCGCTCCCGGCGGCGACGCGCCGTTTCCGGCTGCCGTTGAGGATGCGCGGGTTATGTCGCTCCAACGGCGTCATTGAGAGGATGATGGCCTCGGTGCGCTTCAACTCGGCCTCGGTCTTCGCGCGGTCAATCTTCTGTCCGCGCAGCAACTGCTCCATCCCCGGCACCATCCCCATTAGCTCATCCAGCGGGCCCATCTTGCGCACTTGACGCAAGTTGTTCAAAAAATCCTCCAGGTCAAATTGACCCTGGCGCAATTTGCGCTCCATCTCTTCCGCTTGCTGTTGATCGTAAGCGGCTTCGGCTTTCTCGATCAGGCTGAGCACATCGCCTTTGCCCAAGATGCGGGAGGCCAGCCGATCCGGGTAAAACTGCTCCAAAGCGCTGACTTTCTCGCCCGTGCCCAGGAATTTGATGGGCACGCCGGTGACGGCCCGCATGCTGATCGCCGCCCCGCCACGCGCATCCCCATCAACCTTGGTCAGAATCAGCCCGGTCAGCCCCACCCGTTGATGGAATCCCTCGGCGATGTGAACCGCCTCTTGGCCGGTCATGGCGTCGGCCACCAACAGCACTTCCACCGGGTGGACTTTGTCGCGGATGGCTTCCAACTCCGCCATCATCGCGTCATCTATTTGCAGCCGCCCCGCCGTATCCAGCAACACCACATCGGCCCCGCGATTGCGAGCCTCGTTCACGCCCGCACGGCAGATGTCCGGCGGCTTGGTCTTGCCGTAGTCGCTGTACACCGGAATGTCCAACTGCCGCCCCAGCACTTCCAATTGCTTGATGGCTGCCGGGCGGTACGTGTCCGCCGCCACCATCAATGGATAGTGTCCCGTGGAGCGCAAATGCAGAGCCAGCTTAGCCACCGTGGTCGTTTTACCCGACCCTTGCAGCCCCACCAGCATAATCACGTATGGAGCTTTGCCCTTCAGTTCCAGTCGCCCCGGCTCGCCCAGCGTGGTGATTAGCTCCTGATGGACGATCTTCACCACCTGCTGCGCCGGGTTGAGCGCACGGGAAACTTCCTCGCCGACGGCTTTTTCACGGACACGGGCCACAAAGTCCTTGACCACCTTGTAGTTCACATCCGCTTCGAGCAAGGCCAAACGAATCTCGCGCAACACGGCCTTCACGTCAGACTCGCGCAACACTCCGTGTTTGCCCAAGTCCGCGAAGACGTTTTGCAATTTTTGGCTCAAAGACTCAAACATCGGCATTGACCAACCTCCATAAGCGGAGGCATTCTAACGGATAACAATGATACGTCAACCATTTTCCCGCCCTGTCAAGGTGATTGACACCTTCACCAGAGATGCTATTCTTTCCCGTAGTTGCTCGCCGGAAGCCAGTGAGTCCCATTCGTACAATCTCTGGCACAATTGATGTCTGTATTCGGAGGTGATCATGTCGTTTCGGAAGAGAGAACAACC
>WFQZ01000278.1 GCA_015486785.1 Thermoflexales bacterium | reverse complement strand
TGGTGGGCTTATTTCCCGGTGGCGCTGGTGCTCAAAACTCCGCTGCCGGTGCTGCTGGGCGGATTGATCGCCCTGCGCCGTCCCTTCCGCCTGCCGCGCTCGCTGGTCTGGTTTCCGTCGCTCTACGCGGTCTCCGCGCTTTTCAGCTCGGTGGATATTGGGTATCGGCACTTGCTGCCCCTGCTTCCGTTTCTCTACGTGGGATTGGGCGTGCTGTTGAGCCGCGAGCGGCTTCCGCTGCGCCGTTGGCTGTTGCTGGGCGGCGCGTGCTGGCTGATCGTGGGCACGCTGCGCACGATGCCTTATCCCCTGACGTTTTTCAATGAGCTGGCGGGCGGCCCCTCCGGCGGATACCGCTATCTGGTGGATTCCAACCTGGATTGGGGGCAGAATTTGTGGGACTTGCGGGACTGGATGGCCGAGCAAGGGATTCCACGGGTGGCCTACGCGCACTACAGCCCGGCCCGTCCGGCGGTCTACGGTGTGACCGCCGATTTCCTGCCGCCCGATCCCCGCGCCGTTCCCTTCGCGCCGTGGGAGCCGTCCGCCGGATGGTACGCTATCGGGGCGACGGTTTTGCAGGGGCCGTATGCGCCCGGCCGCAATACGTATGCTTGGTTTCGCAGCACCGCGCCGGTGGCACGCTTAGGGAACGCACTCTTCCTTTATCATGTGCCCGCGCGGCCGGCGGCGGATTGGGCCGCACTCTGTGAGGGCGTGCCGCTTTCCGCCGAGGCGGTGCGCACGGCCTTGGGGCATCCGCTTGAACGTACCTTCCACCTTGATTGTGCGCAAACGCAGGTGACGCCGGCGGGAGGTTCGCCGGGGCTGGTCGTTGCGCCGCCGGATGCGCCGTCTCCGCTGCGGGCGGAGCGGGTGACGCGCTTGCTCGCCGACGACGGGCACACGGAGCGGCTCGTCTACCGCGTGGATGGGGCAGCTCCGTCTCCGGCGACGGCGATGGCGGTGGATTTTGACGGCCCGCTGGCCTTCGCGGGCTACACACTGCCCCAGGGGACGGCGTCGCCGGGGCGCACGATCACTCTGCTGACTTACTGGCGGGTGACCGAGGTCCCCTCACGCCCGCTCTCGCTGATGGCGCATTGGGTGGCCCCGGATGGCCGGACGGTGGCCGTAGGCGACGGGCTGGGCTTTCCGCTGGATCAATGGCGCGTGGGCGATCAGTTGGTGCAGCGACACACGTTCACCGTCCCCGCCGACGCCGCGCCGGGGACTTACACCTTCCGCGTGGGGGCGTACTGGCTGGATACGCTCAGCCGCTGGGCTTCGCCCGCCGGGGACGCGCTCACGCTGGGGCCGGTGGTCGTCCGCGCCGAGGATCGTTGATCACCCGGCTTTGAGTGTGCTGCTCTGCAAGAGGGGCACCATCAGCAGCGGCGGCCCCATCACCACCAGGTGCAGCGTCAGCCCCACGGCCAGGGCCAGGTCCGGCGGGATGCCGTACAAGGCCAGCGAGGCCACGCACGTGCCTTCGAAGATGCCCAGGCGACCGGGCAGCGGCACCGCCGCGCCGCCCAGCATCAAGGCCGCTTGGAGGAACAGCGCGGCACTCCAAGAGTGGATGCCGAACGCTTGCAGCACCGCCCAGTTGGCCGCGACTCCCAATCCCCAGGTGAGCACCGTTCCGGCGAAGGCTCTGAGCGAGGCTTGCGGGTGGCGCAGCGAATCCAGCCCTTGGGCCATTCGCTGCGCACGAGGCAGCATCGCCGCGCCCCAAGCGGGCGGCAGGTGCCGGAACAGCCGTTGGAACAGGTTAAAGAGCGTCGCTTGCCAGTGCAGGCCGGCCCACACGCCCGCCGTCCCGATGGCGAGCAGGATCGCCGTGCCGCCTGTGGAGCGGCGAAACCAGTTGCCCGTCGGCCCCCACCAGAGCAGCAGCAGGCCGCACACCAGCAAGGCCAGCAAGTCCCATAATTTTTCCACGGCGATGCTGCCTAGAGCTTCCGCCGCGCCGGTTTCCCGTTCGTTGAGCCACATCGCCCGCACCACGTAGCCGCCCTGGGAGGTCATAATCAGCCCGGCGGCTTGGCCCACCAGCAAGGCCATCAGCAGGGAGCGCAGACGGGCCGAGGTGCGATGGAGCAGGGCTTGCCAGCGCCACGCGCGGCTGAAGAATGTGCTCACGATGGCGAGCATGCCCAGCGCGACCCAGCGGTAATCCGCCTCGTGGACGGCTTGCCATACGGCGTGCCAATCCAGGTCGCGGGCCAGCGAGAACGTCACCAGGGCCAGCAAGCCCAGCGTCACGCCCCAGCGCGTCCACGGGGAGGTGCTGAGCTTTCGCCATCGGATGGTGTTCATTGTCCCAGGTAGCTCCGCCACACTTGCGCGAAGGGCGTCCACGCGCCACTGGCCGGGTCGCGCAGGTTGCCGGTGGGGTAATCGGCACTGCCCAGGCTGAACCAGCACCAGCGTTGCACCAGCCGCCCGCCGTCGGAAGGATCGCCCAGGGTCGGGTCGGCGGCGGTGAGGAAGAAGCGCCACGTTTCGCGCAGGAAGTCCGCCAGCCGCTGCGGCGGGAAGCCGTACTCGGCGGGCATCGGCTCGCCGAACTCGGAGACGATCAGCGGCAGGCCGCCGTATCCTCGCGCGGCCATCCAGCGGCGGAAGGCGACGATTTGCTCGCGGAAGGCTTCCAGGTTGCCTGAGTCGTCAATCGTGTACCGCACGCCGTAATCCTCCGACAGGCCGGGCGGGATGTCCACGCCCCAGGAGTTGCGTTCCTCGCGCAGCATGTAGTTGTGGATGTGCCAGGCTTGGGCGGGCAGCGGGCCGCCGAATTGCGTTTGGTAGGAGGCCAGCACCAAGTCGAGGTACTTCCGACGCAAGGAGGTGGGTTCGGAGATGCCGCCGGCGGCCACTTGGGCGTGGGGATCGCCGGCCTTGATCGCGGTGTAGGCTTCGTGGTACAAGCGGGCGTACACTTCCGGGGTGACGTTGTCTTGCCATTTGACGTCGGCCTCGTT
>WFQZ01000277.1 GCA_015486785.1 Thermoflexales bacterium | reverse complement strand
TCCCCGATCCGCGCAATTGGACGGTGGTTTCGTCGGACCGCGAGGTGTTGTATTATGCGCGGTTCATCGGGGCGCGGACGCTCACTTCGTATGAGTTCGCCGATCTGCTGGAGCGGCCACCCGTCAGGCCGGAGAAGCCGGAGCACATTTCGCCGCAGGAAGTTGCTTATTGGATGAAGGTGTTTACCGAGTTGACTGATCGCGCGGAGGACGAGGAGCCGCGTTTCCCGCAGCCGCAGCCGTTGACGGCGACGCCATCCGCGCTGGCCGAGGAGCGAGCCGCGCCGCCCGCGCCACGTCCGCGCCGCCGCTCTGCGCCGCCGCTGCCCATCCGCAAGGAGACGGAGCGCGAGCTTTCCTATGATGAGGTGTCCCGTTGGATGGAGCTTTTTGGGGAAAGCCTGGATGCGGAGCCGGAATCGCCGCCGGATGAGGCGGCATCCCCGGCGGGGCAAGCTCCGCCGGAGGAGACGAGCCGCCCCCCGCGCTCCGGCGCGTCGCGCCTGCTGGAGCACAAGCGGCGGCTCATCCCCACGGATGAGGAGCCGTCCTCATTGTCGGATGACGATGTGGCTTTGTGGCGGCAGCTTTACGGTCGCCCGCACTAGGCCGCTTCTTCCACCGGCTGCACCCACGTGAGCGGGGTGAGGAGCAGCATCAGCAGCCCCAATCCGCCCAAGGCCGCGCCCACGCCGAATTTGTCGGCTAACGCGCCCATAATCGGGGCCAGGATGGCCATCAGCACGGTGGTCAGTTGCGATTCCACCGACAGGCCGGAGGCCATAACTTTGCTGGAGATTTGATCGCTGATCAAAGAGACGTTCATCGGGCGGCGGACATTTTGCAACACGTACAGGAAGAGGAAGATCAGGATCGAAAGGGCGTCAATTTTGTATTGCGTCGCGCCGCCGGCCACGAAGAGCAGCCCCGCGCCGGTCAGGAAGGTCACGTTCACCGCCTGGGAGAGGTTGGGGAATCGTTGGCTGACTGTGTGCGCGCTGCGCGAGGCGTAGCTGGTGAGCATGTAGATCACGAAGTACACCAGGCCGACGATCACCGCCGTGCGCTTGGTCTGATCCAGCATCAGGAAGATCGGCAGGCTCACGGCAAAGGATTTGAGGATCGGCTGTAGGTAGTCTTTGGTGGCTTTGAAGAAGGCGGTGAAGCTGGAGCTGTTCATCATCGTGCGCAAGGTGTTGGGGGATTTCAGCAGCCCGGCGAAGGTGGCCAGGGTCGTTTTGATCTGGCCGGAGATTTGGTCACGCTTGAACTCGGTCAGTTCGCCGTCAAGCTCTGGGGGGTACGTCGCCAGGTTGATGAAGTCCAGCACGTAGGGGATGATGGAGGCGATGAAGATGTAGCGGTAGCTGCCGGAGTAGAAGATCAGCGCGGCGGCTAACAGGGAGTTGATCGCCGAGCCGAACTGGGAGGCCGCGCGAGTCCGTCCGTAGTAGGCGACTTTGTGCTTGGACATGTCGTTGAGCTTGAGATATTCGAGGATCAATGCCTTGTGCGTGCCGGAGCGGAAGGCTTCCCCAAAGGCGTACAGGATCATCGCCAGGCCGTAGACGTAGAAGTTGGGGTACACGTAGAAGATGACGAACGAGATGATGTACGCGCCGAAGGCCATGAGCATCGATTTGCGGCGGCCAAAGGCGTCGGCGTAGACGCCGGTGGGGATTTCTAGGATGTTCGTCGCCAGGTCGCGGACGGAGTACAACATGCCGATCTGCAAGAAGGTCAATCCGCCTTCGCGGAAGAACAGGATCATAAACGGTTCAAAGAAGCGCAGGTTCTTCAGGAAGCCGTAGAGCGCGAATTTGTAGAACATTTTATCTTTTTTCAAGTTGGTCCCTCCTTAAAAGTTGGAAGTGAGAAGCTGATGAAATCTTATGCTGTGATTACTGCTGTTGCCCCGCAGAGTGTGGCCGCTCAAGCCAGTGTGCGCGTGGGCGATGTGTTGTTGGCGATCAACGATCAGCCGGTGCGCGATGTGATTGATGTGCAGTTCTACGGCGCGGAGGCGGAGTTGTGCTTTACGGTGGCGCGAGGCGAAAGTCAGTTGCGCTTGACTGCTTCGCGCCGCTACGGGCAGCCTTTAGGGCTGGATTTTGCCCGTCCGATATTTTCCGCCCGACCGCGCACTTGTCGTAACCGCTGCGAGTTCTGCTTTGTCAATCAGATGTTGCCGGGCTTGCGCCGTTCGCTCTATCTCAAGGATGACGATTATCGTCTCTCTTTCCTCTATGGCAACTACATCACGCTTACGAACTTGGAGGAGGCGGATTGGGAGCGCATTGAGGAGCAGTACTTGAGTCCGTTGTATGTGTCGGTGCATGCGACGGAGCCGGAGGTGCGGCGCGGGTTGATGCACAATGCGCGGGCCGGGCAGATTGTGGCGGATTTGGAGCGGCTGGCGGCGATGGGGATTGAGGTTCACACGCAGGCGGTGTTGGTGCCCGGACGCAATGACGGGGCGCATTTGGAGCGCACTATCGCCGATCTGGCCGAACTTTACCCCTCGGTGCGCGATCTGACGATTGTGCCGGTGGGGCTGACCAAGCGGCACAATCCGACTTTGCGGCCTTATCGGGATGACGAGGCGGCGGAGGTGTTGGCGTTGGCTTTGCGCCGACAGGCGCGTCTGCGGCAGACGTTGGGCGTGGGGTTTGTCTATCCTTCGGATGAGTGGTACTTGCGGGCCGGGGTGCCGGTGCCTGAGCGCACGGCGTATGATGGGCTGCTGCCCGATCTCGTCGAGAACGGGGTGGGGATGGTGCGGACGTTCCTGGATGGCTGGCCGCGTCAGGCGGCGGAGTTGGCGCAGCTTGGCGGGCCGCGCCAGACTTGGGTCACCGGGGTTTTGTTCGCGCCGGTGCTGCGTGACCTCGCTGCGTCGTTCGCCGGTGCCCGGCAACTCGCCGTGGAGGTGGTCGCGGTGCCCAATCACGCCTTCGGGACGACGGTCACGGTAGCCGGGCTGTTGACGGTGGGGGATATTTTGGCCGAGCTGCGCGTCCATCCGCCGGCGGATGTGGTGGTCTTGCCGGGGGAGGTCTTCCGGGGGCCGGGCGGCCTCTCGCTGGATGATCGCTCGCCGCAGGAGGTGGCTCAGGCGTTGGGGACGCGAGTCCACGTGGTGCGGGCGTAGCGGTTGCTTGTGCCTTTACCCGAAGTTTTATATAATGGTGGTACTCCGTAGGCCCCCGGTTACTTTCACCATTCATGACGGTAGCATATTCCCGATAAACTTGAGCCAAAAATCTGTGCGGGGGCTTCCTACGGCGGCTTGAGTTATCCGGGAGCATGCTCGTAAAAAGGAGGAAGATGCGATGAAGCGCAAAACTTGGTTTGTGGTCGGGATTATCGGGATGATGCTGTTGCTGTTGGCCTGTGGGGGCGGCGGCAAGGCAACGACTCCGCCTACTGCGGCTCCGCAATCTAGCGGCGGGGCGACCTCCGGTGGTGGGGCGTCCTCCGGCGGCGGGAAGACTTCCGGCGGCGGAGCGACCTCCGGCGGGTTCAACATCACCGTGGTGAACAACACCGGGCGGGAAATCTGCTACGTGATGATCTCCTCCAGCGATGAGTCTGCTTGGGGTGAGGATGAGTTGGGCGAGGACGAGAAGATCGCCGATGGCGCGAGCCGCACTTTTAAGGTGGACGCCGGGACTTACGATATGAACATTGAAGATTGCGATCAGACGGTGCTGGCGACTGCGTGGAATCTTTCCCAGGATACGACGGTCACGGCGGGGCGTAAGAACGCGGTGCGGTTGATGTTTGTCAACAACTCTTCGAAGGAAGTGTGCTACTTCTTCATCTCGCCAAGCACGAATGACAATTGGGGGGACGACTGGCTGGGTGATAAGGAATCGGTGACGCCGGGGAATGCGCGAATGTTCTTCGTGGATCCCGGCACTTACGATTTGATGGCCGGAGATTGCGATGGCAAGACGACGATATCCGAAAAGGATAACGTAGAACTTAACTCGGACATGACGTGGACGATCTCTGATTCTAATTAAGCTCCGTGGATTCTGGGAGGCTTACTATGACTAAGAAAGCTCTTTGGATGTTGGTGGGGCTGGTGCTGATCTCCTCAATGGCATGTCAGTTCGTTGAGGACATGTTCAATCCCACGAGTGCGCCGCCGCCGATTCAGGTAGCAACAGCGACGCTCGCTCCTGTCGCGCCTGCGACCGTCGCGCCTGCGACTGTTGCGCCATCCGCTGTGCCCGCAACTGCTGTATCAACCGTCGTGCCCCCCGGCGGGAAGTCCACCCCACTATCCGGCGGGGATACGTTCGCCGTGACGGTGGACAACCAGACGCCGTATGACATCTGCTACGTTTACATCTCGCCGTCAGATAGCGACTCGTGGGGCGATGATTGGCTGGGGGAGGAGAATACCATCGACGCCGGAACGTCAAAGACGCTCGCTGTGCCCAACGGCACTTACGATATGTTGGTGGCGGACTGCGATCACACCACGCTGGGCACGGCGTGGAATCTGGATGCGGACACCACCGTCTCATTTGGCGGGGCGGGCAAGGCCGCGCTGCGAATGATGAACGACAGCGATGCGGAAATTTGCTTCGTGTACATCACGCCCTCTGCGGGTGAGCTGGGCGATGATTGGCTGGGGGATTTGGAATCTATCGCCTCCGGTCACGACCGGATTTTCTTCGTCGATCCCGGCATCTACACGATCATCACGGAGGATTGTGATCACAACAAGGTCTATTCCGAGGACGGCGTGCAGGTTTCCGGCGAAACTACGTGGATCATCCCCGGCACGGCTGCGCCGCAAGTGACCCCGCAGGCTCAGGGGAGTGGTGCTCAGGGGAGTGGCGAACCGTTCCAAGTGATACTCCACAACAAGACGCCGGATGACATCTGCTATGTCTACATCTCGCCGTCGGATAGCGACACGTGGGGCGATGATTGGCTGGGCGATAGCCAATTGGCCTCCGGTGACTCGCGCACGTTTGATGTCCCGGCGGGCACGTATGATATGAAGGCCGAGAACTGTGATGAGGTAATTCTCGCCACGGCGTGGGACATTTCCAGCACCCTTGAACTCTCGCCGGGGGAGAACGGCAATACGCCGGTGACGGTCATCAATCACACCGGGACGAAGGTCTGTTACCTGTACATCTCACCGGTCACGAGCGACTCTTGGGGAGCCGATCTCCTCGGTTCTTTGGAAATCATCCCCACGGACGGAGGCCGTCGATTGTTCTACATCCAGCCCGGCAAGTACGATTTGCTGGCGCAAGATTGCGATGATAACGACATCGCGGAACTGGACAATGTGGACATTCAGTCCGCCTACACGTGGGACATCACGGAATGACGTGATCTTTCAGGGGTAGAAAAAGACGCCGGCCAGAGGGTCGGCGTCTTTTTTAGTGCGTGTTTGCGGGCTACTGCGCTCCGGCGTCGTAGAGGAAGAACCAGCGGGTGTTGAGGTAGTCCAGATAGCCGTCTTTCTTCATCGTCTCGATGGCGGCGTTGAAGGGGGCGACGAGGTCGGAGCCGGGGGTGAAGATGAAGCCAAAGTCCTCGGTGCCCAGCGGATCGCCCACGATCTTGAGCTTGTCGGGGTGTGCTCCGATGTAGCCCTTGCTGGAGGCGGCATCCATCAACACCATGTCCACGTCCCCGGCGAGGAGCGCTTGCACGGCTGCGCCGAAGGTCTCGAAGAGCTTGATGCGGGGATTGGATTCATCGCCGTCGAGCACGTCGTAGACGGCGGTGTAGAAGTTGGTGGTGCCGGCCTGCGAACCGATGAGCAGCTTGTCATTGGCGGCGAACTCCTCGGCGGTGCTGAAGCGGTCTTCATCGGCCCGCACGAGCATGAATTGCTGAGAGGTCATGTAGGGTTCGGAGAAGTCCACTTGCTTGGCCCGCTCGTCGGTGATGGTGATGCCGTCCATGCCGACGTCAAATTGGCCGTCGTGGACGGCGGCGATCATGGTGTCCCAGGACGTGACTTTCCAATCAACGGTGCAGTCAAGGCGGCGGCAGATTTCGTTGACCGCGTCATACTCCCAACCCACGGCCTTGCCGGTGGCCGGATCGACGAAGTTCAGCGGGGTGTAGTCGTTGCCGGTG
>WFQZ01000276.1 GCA_015486785.1 Thermoflexales bacterium | reverse complement strand
GTATGGAACAGAGGAAATGCTGTAGATATGGCTAAGTGGCTTAGAAAAAGGGGCCACCGTGTATGGAAGAGGGGGGATAGGCGATCATGGCGTAAAATCTTAAGACCTGGGGATATAATATATATTCTACCGAGAGATGTAGATGCTTCTTATGCACGTCGTTACCCGCTGGCAAGGAAGTATGGGCATATATTGATATATATCGGTAATGATAGATTCGCTGATACAGGCAAAATCCGCCATCATTATAGTTGGCTTGATCGCCGTCACATTTCCGGGGTAATTAGGCCTTTGCCATACAAGTAATCTCTTGTCTTTGTATCTTGTGCATAGAATGCGGGTAAGACGTACTATGATGATCTATCAGGTGCACATGCTGATACCAAGAAGGTGCGACGCACTTCCGAAGTGCGTCGCACCTGGGCGGCATCGGGCACCGTTTAGCCTTCAAGGCCAATGCCCGTAGCCTTGAAGGCCAAGCCCATTACCCTTAAAGGGAAATTGCGGCTCGCTACTGGCGGGCCGTGATGATCATCATTTCAGTTCAGATTTAAGGAGGTTTTCCAATGGCAGAAGTTAGAATCATCAGTGTGATCAGCAAGTTGCGCCCGAAGGTGGTGCGGGGGCGCACGGTGGACCTGGACGCGCTGGCGGAGGAGATCGCCGAGCAGTCGGGGTTTGACCTGGGCGGCGCGCGGCACCCGGAGGATACGGTCATCATGCGGGACGGCTCCACGCGGACGGCGTAGCGTAGCACGTAGTCGCCGGGCCGTCAGCCTGATGGCCCGGCGGAAGGAGGTGGAATGATGAAACGGCGGCGGATTTTGTTAAGTGTGGTGCTGGCGGTGATGTTGTTGGGTGTGTGGGCATGGAGCGCGCAGTTTTCTGCGGCTACATCCACAGACCTGAGGGCGGGCGGGGTGCTCGTGCCGCTGGGCTTGCGGCAGGCGGATTTGCGCGGGGCGTATATGGACTCGCTCCGCCATCTCTACGACGGAGGCCGCTTGCATTGGCTTGCCGGCGCGCCGCCGTTGAGTGCCACGGTGCATTTGCCGTCCCCGGCCCGTGCCGGGGATTTCTATCTGCCGCCGGGCGAGGCTTTGACGTCCACCGCGTCCCTCTATACGGCGTACTCGCTGAGTGGAACGCTGCCGCTTTCGCGGGCTTACGCGCTGTTCCCGGCCCATGTCGCCGTGTGGCGGTCAACGGTCACGGTGCCGGTGGCGGTTGATGCGGGGTACGTGGTGGCCGGTTGGGAGATCGCCGAGATCCGTCAGGTGTTCGACGATGCGCTGATGGGGGCCGTGCCTTACGACGTGCTCACCGAGGCGCAGATGGCCGATCGTTTGCCGGCATACGATGTGTTGATTTTACCGGCGTTCCGCAGCTCGGCCCGTGATGCGGTGGTGCAACGGCTGCAATCCGGCGGGGCATTCACCGCGTGGCGGGACTTCGTTTCCCGTGGCGGGACGATCTTGGCGCAAGGATCGGCTTTGTACTTGCTCGAAGCCGCCGGAATCTTCCCCGCAGGCACGGTGAATCTGGATGCGCCGGTGCCGCTGTTGCCGGAGGATGCGCTGGTCAATCGGGGACGGCTGCGATTGCGGCAACCTGATTCGCCGTTGGCCTATAGCTGGCTCACCGACACGCTTTACGTGCTGGATGATCCGTTGATCGTTCCCGAAGAGCCGATGGAGGTGGTGGCGGAGTTCGCCAATCTGGATACGGAGGATGTCTATCCGGCGTTGATCCGCTATCCGGTGGGCACGGGCGGCCAGGTGATCGGCATCGTGGGCCATCCCACCGATCCCGCGCGGCGTGATGAGCTGCCGCTGTTTATGGACGCGCTGTTGCTGGCCTGCGCCGGGCAGGCGGACTTTTACGGCGATGCGGTGCAGACATTTAACCCGCACTATCCATCGCACCAAATCCCGCTCTATGAGTCGGTGCCGCTGAGTGCTTCCCTGGTGGTTGAGAACCTTTGGGACGCCCCGTTGACGGATGTGCGGGTCACGGAGACGGTGGCCGGCGGATACACTGTGTTGACGGCGACGATCCACCCCACGCCCACCCGGCTGATGACGACGGCGGCGGGCGAAACTGTGTTGCTGTGGTCGTGGCCCGACCTGGCGGCGCACCAAGTGACTACCCTCACCTATCAAGCGGTAACCGATCCGCAGGTGCTGGCTGCCGGGGAAGGGACGTTTTCGCGCGGCCGGCTGGCTTACACGGCGACCGATGGGCGTCCGGTGGTGATTTCACATCGCCCTTTCCGGCTCACCGCGTTGATGGCGGCGCGGCTGGTGGGGGATCGTGATATTGAGGCCGACCGTCACTACATCATCCCCGCCCAAGGCGTGTATCTGGATGCGGCCTTCTCATTGGAAAACAAAGAGGAAACCTGGGCGCGCAATCTACAGCACACGGATTGGGTGTTGCTGTTGATGCCCTTCGTGGATACGGCGGATCAACACGTCATCCTCAGTGCGAACGACGGCGAGACGATCTGGATGCGCAACGAGCCTTTCCTGTGGGGCGCGAAGTATCCGCTATGGGAGGGGGCGACCGCGCCCACCCAGACGCTCACGCTGGCCGATTGGCGGGCGTTGCCTCCGGCGGAGCGTCCCCGTTGTGTGTTCACTTCCCCGTATGGCATCCACATTGACCCGCCTTTGTACGCGCACACGCCGATCACCGATTATGGTTCGTTTATCACCATCCCCCCGACCTACACCGATGCCATTACCGTGACCGCCGATCACAAACTGTTGTTGCCCTGCATGCCGCTGCGCTGGGACCTGGGGGATTTCCCGCCCTATTGGTATGAGGAGCCGGCGGTGCGTTTCGGGATTCACTCCCGCGAGTTGTTCGGGCGGGAGGTGCGTTTCCACGGGACGCCGCGCGAGGGAACGGTGGTGATGCCGTATGACGGCGGTTCATTGTATGTGCTGGCCGGTGGGAATCCGATTCCCTACGATGCTTACCTGGAGCATGCGGCGGCTTACGCGCCCCAGCCTCCCACGCCGTCCGCGCTCACCTATCAAGATGTGTGGTCGCGCACGCACCAACTCGAGCTGCGCGGAAGTTTCTACGATGTGTGGGATTGGGATTCGTGCGCCACTTGCGGCGGCAGCGGAGAACAACATGCCGGTATCGCCATCACCTACGGGATGTGGATTGACCGTGACGGCGACGGTGTCGCGGAGACCTTCGTGCGCGACGTGCCCACGCGCTTCCCGCAGACGTCCTTGCACATCCTGGGCAAGACGTACAGCGTGGCGCAGGCGGGCGGCGGGACGATTCCGCCGGGGGAGAATCTGGTGGCCTTGCCGATCTTCCACGGGCGCGGCATCCGCATCCGTCCCCAGAACGAAGGGTGGGTGGACTCCTACCGTTCGCTCGCGCCGGGGAACTCCACCTTGATCTCGGTGACGCACACTGCGGCCTATGATACGCTGCTATTCCATCAGGATATTCCGCTCGGTTCGTCGGCGGCCTTCGCGATCACGGCCACGATGATCCCGTATGACAACGTGAATCGGGAAGGGACGATCAAAATCCACAATGGCGGGCGGTTGGTCTATCGGCAGATCGCCGCCGGAGAAAACCGCTACGAGGTCTACGATAGTCACGTGCAGGCTCCCGAAGGGGTTTCCACCGACCTGGAGATCACCAAGCAGGGCGGCCCGACGCTGGTCAGCATTTACAGTGACACGCTGGCGTTCATCTACACGATTCAAGACCGCTACGACCCGCGCGATTTTGCCTCAATGTACGATCCGTTCTTCAAGAGTTGGGGATACGATGACCTGGTGTGGAGCGTCTACGTGGGCGGACGGGAGCAGAAGACGCTCTTCCACAGTGTGGTGGGGGCGGGAGGCCGCACGCGGATTCGCGTTTCGCTGGATAACAACACCGGCGTGAAGCTAACCCATATCCAACTCATACCGGAGCCGCCGCCCGGCATCACGGTGACGCTCCTGTATACCGACCCGAACACCGCGCCGGAGCCGATCTGGCCGGAGCTGGATTTCCTGAATCAAAGCACCGTGCCCGATGCCGGACGCAGCGTGTGGTACTTTGAGGTCACCGTGGGCAACGTGCCGCAATCGTGGTGGGGCACGGTGATCACCATTCCCTTCCGCGTCACGGCGGATAATTTCCCGGCGCGGATGGCTTATGATGAGATTCCGGCGGCTCGCCTGGCTCTGCAACGGAGCGGCTCGCCTGCCCCGCGCACCGTCTCCGGAGCGGCGCAATCTGTCGTGCTCACCGATACCCTGCCCTCCAACGTGGTGCTGCCGGAAGGCGCGCCGGGGTTGGTGACCACCGATACCGCCGCGATTCGGGACTTGATGGGTGCGCTGGATGTGGACGCCGGCAATGTTGTCTCCGACACGGCGGGCGCGTTCCTGGCTTCGCTGGTGCCCACGCGGGCCACGGCGATTGACTATGTGCTGGGGGCGGACGGCGTGCTCACTTTCACCTTGCCCGCGTCGCTGCAACATCTGCCCGCTTCTGGCTCGCCGCTCTACTTGGTGGCGCAGACGAAAATCCTGCGGGCGCAGCACGGCCCCAACCTGGTGAACCGAGGCGCGGGGTTATCCTACACCGATCCGCTGGGGCTGGTGTGGCGGGAGCACACGCCGCCGGTCACGGTGGAGGCGCACGGGGCGGCTGTGTGGGTGGATTATGCTTGTGATGGCGGCTGGCAAGAATCGCAGCTTCCCGCTTCGTCGGAGGTCGCCGGTGGGGACGGCTCGTGTTACATCCCCGATTACGGCCCCTCCGAGGTGCTGATCGACGTGACGGCGCACAATGCCGGTGATGCAATTGCCCGTGGGGTCACTATGACGCTGACCTTGCCTGATTGGGTCTCGGCGACCACGGCCACGCCGCCTTGGCAAGAGTACGCCGGGCGTGCGGTGACTTGGTCACTAGGGGATTTGGCCCCCGGACAGTGGAAGGTCTTTACCATCGTGCTCTACGTTGATCCGGCGGACGGCGGCGGGGAGGCCGGGGAATCGCTGCCCGGAATCTGGCGCAGCGACGGCGTATTCCGTGACGAATACAGCCATCAACTGGTGCGCGGTCAGGTGGGGGATGAGTTCGCGCTGCGCATTTACGCGCCGCATCCGCGTTACCTGGTCTATCTGCCGTTATCGCTGCGGAATTACGACCGGCTGCCGGATTTGCAGGTGCTCGCGTTGCAGGCCGCGCCCGACAACGCCGCAGATGTGCAGATTACCATCGTCAACACAGGGCGGAGCGTGGCGCGGGCTTTCTGGGTGGATGTGTCCCTGGACCCGCGCGTGCCGCCGGAGGTCAACCAAAGTTGTGCCGAGCTGGGGTGCGAGTATCGTCTCTCTTGGTTCGTGGATGAACTTCCTGCCGGGCAGACGATAACCCTGAAGCAGGGCGATGCCTATGAGGATACCTCTGCTTCCAGTTGGCCCGTAACCTACACCTTGGGAACGCACACAATTTGGGGCTACGTGGATTCGTGGGGCGGCCCGAATCCATGGGGCGGTGTCCGCGAGCACGACGAGCATAACAATCGCTCCGATCCGCTGACCTTTACCGTGCCGTAATGTGATCCACTCGTGGTGCGACGCACGCTGGCCGTGCGTCGCACCTTGGTTTTAGGAGCAGCAATGCAACGACATACACCGAAAATCCTAGGGCTGTATCTGATCTTGGCTGCCGTTCTGGTGTTGAGCCTGAACGGCACGTTTCTGTCGCCCGCGTCTATGGCGGTGGGAACGCCGTTCCCCACGTGGACTCGTGAGCTTCCCGCCACCTTCACCCCCACGTTGCCGCCGCCCACGGCGACGGCGGAGATCGTGCATCCTTCCGACTGGCGCACGATCTGGCTGCTGGTGTCGTTTGATCCGCAGTGGCTGGCCGGGCACGACTGGCACACCTTGCAGACGGTGGTGCAGTGGCAGGATGGGGTCGGAGATTGGCACGACGTTGCCGGCTGGCGTGGTCCGCTGGACGGGGTGAGCGGTCACCTTGGTTGGAAGCCCTGGGCCTTCCCCGCCACGATGTCCGGGAGCGGCCCTTTCCGCTGGCGGGTCTGTGCCCCGGCGACGGGGCGTGCGGGCTTCTCGTGGTGCGCCACTGGCGAACCGTTTACCCTGCCGTATGTAGAGCGGCGCATTCTCCTGGAAATTCCCCCGGAAGATTGAACGCCCGTAGCCTTGAAGGGGAAGAAAGGTGCGACGCACTTCTAAAGTGCGTCGCACCTGGACGCCCATAGCCTTGAAGGTAACCAAGTGCGTCGCACCTGGACGCCCATAGCCTTGAAGGCAACCAAGTGCGTCGCACCTGAATGCCCAGAGCCTTGAAGGCAACCAAGTGCGTCGCACTTGGACGCCCATAGCCTCAAAGGCAGCCAAGTGCGTCGCACCTGAACACCCAGAGCCTCAAAGGCAACCAAGTGCGTCGCACCCGCGCACCTACGCCTTGCGGGAGTTGACTTTCGCCTTTTCGTCATTAAAATCACGCCAGCCTGCGGCAGTCCTGAACCCCAAGCCGCGATCCAGGAGGAGAATCATGTCACGTCGTTCTTTGTTGGTGGCCAGTTTATGGCTGGTGCTTGTGTTGTTGGGCGGGGCGGCTTGTCAGCCGTTGCCCACCGAGCCGCCCGCTCATCCGACGCCGACGGCGGTCCCCCCGACGCCGACGCCCACGGCGACGCCGGTGCCCACGCCGGTGCCGCAGAAGACGCTCGTTATCTGCCAACAGCAGGAGCCGGAGACGTTGTATTGGTACGGCGGCGGGCGCGTGGCGGCCCAAAATATCTTCCAGGCGATTTACGATGGCCCGATTGATAGCCGCTCGTATGCTTATCAGCCGGTGATCCTGGAGAAGCTGCCCAGCTTGGCGGATGGCGACGCGATTATTGAGGCGGTCACGGTGCAGGCCGGGGATAAGGTGTTGGATGTTGACCAGCGTCCGGTCAAGTTGAGCGAGGGGGTGCGGGTGCGGCCCTCCAGCTGCTACGATGCTTCGTGTGCGGTGGAGTTCACCGGCGAGCCGCTGGAGATGGACCGTATGGTGGTGACGTTCCGCTTGCGCGACGGGGTGTCGTGGTCCGACGGGCAGCCGGTGACGGCGGATGATTCCGTCTATGGTTATGAGCTTTCCGGCGATCCCAGCACGCCGGTTTCCAAGTTCCTCTACGAGCGCACCAGCGATTACGCGGCGGTTGATGCCCGCACGACTGTGTGGACGGGGCTGCCGGGCTTTATGGATGATGAGTACGCGGCCAATTTCTGGATGCCTATGCCGCGCCATCTGTGGCAGGATCAGCTCGGCTATGCGCCCGCCGATCTGCTGAAGGCGGAGGATGTGACCCGCCTCCCGCTGGGGTGGGGGCCGTTTATGATCAAGGAGTGGGTTTCCGGCGATCACATTACCTTGGAGCGCAATCCGCACTACTTCCGCGCGGCAGAGGGGTTGCCCCGCGTGGATGTGGTGATTTTCCGCTTTGTCAGCGATCCCAACGAGGCGGTGTCCCAGTTGCTCGCCGGGGATTGCGATATTGTGACTTCCGATGTGCCCTTGGGCGGATTGGCGGCCTTGTTGACCAATCTGGAGGAGCACGGTTTGGCGCGGATGATCGCCGCGCCCAATACGCAGTGGGAGCACGCCGATTTTAATATCCAGCCGGTGGAGGAGGCGCACCGCCCTAATTTCTTCGCCGATGCGCGGGTGCGGCAGGCGGTGGCTTTTTGCTTGGATCGCAAGTCGGTGGCCGATCAGATGCACGCCGCCGCCCCTAGCGATGATTTTGTTCCGCCGGAGCATCCGTTGTATGCGGCGGGGGCGTTGAGTTCCTACGACTACGATCCGGAGCGGGGTCAGCGGCTGTTGGATGAGGTCGGCTGGCGGGACGAGGATGGCGACGGTGTCCGCGAGGCGCACGACATTGAGGGGATTACGGACGGCACGCCGTTTGAGATCACTTGGCTGAGTGCGCTGGATGTGCGTTACCCCAACACGTTCCAGGAGAACCTCGCGGCTTGTGGGATCAAGGTCAAAGTGGAGCATCTCCCCAACCCGGAGTTGTTTGCCGCCGGGCCCGACGGCCCGCTTTTTGGCCGTTCATTTGATATTGCCTCGTTCGCTTGGACGCTGGGGCGGGAGCCGCAATGCGATCTTTATCTCGGCTCCGAGATTCCCACGGCGGATAATCAATGGGGCGGGCAAAACATCTCCGGCTTTGCGGACGAATCCTACGACGAGGCGTGTCGGGCGGCTTTGCAAGCTCTCCCCGGCACCGATGCTTACACGGCTCAGCACCAGGCCGCACAGCGGATTTTCTCCCGGCAGCTTCCGGCTTTGTCGCTGTTTATCTACCCCAAGCTGGCGGCCACGCGCTCCGATGTGGTGGGGATGACGCTTGACCCGACCGAGCCTTCCGGTTTGTGGAACATTGAGGAAATTGATGTGCAGCGTTAGCTGGCCGCCGGCCGGGGGCGGATGCGCGTAGCGATCAGCGGGTGGTTCTGGGATCGGCCAGATACGGGGAGCGGCCAGTATGTGCGGCGGCTGCTCGCCGAGTTGACGCGGCAGCACGACGTGGCGATCACGTTGTTGCTGCCGCGTTCCGTTCTGGGGGACGGGGCGCGTGTGCCGGTGCGCGTTGTTCCGGCGGCGGGCGGCGCGGTGGGCAAGGTGTGGTGGGAGCAGGTCGCCGTGCCGCTGGCGGCGCGGCGCGAGCGGGCGGATTTGTTGCACGTGCCGTACTGGGCTCCGCCGTTGGTCAGCGGTGTGCCGGTGGTGGTGACGATCCACGATCTCATTCCGCTGTTGCTGCCCGCTTATCGTGGCGGTGCGGCGGTGCGGCTCTACACGGCGTTGGTGCGCGGTGCTACGTCCCGCGCGGCGCAGGTCATCACCGACTCGCAGGCTTCCCGGCGGGATATTCTGACGCATCTGCGCGTTCCGCCGGAGCGAGTTCGCGCCGTGTGGCTGGCGGCTGATGCGCGTTATCGCCCTCAGCCCGCGCCGGATGATGAGGCGCGGCGGCGGACGTTGGGCGTGCCGGCGGATTACTGTTTGTATCTGGGCGGGTTCGACGTGCGCAAGAATCTCGCGGCGTTGTTCGGGGCGTTCGCTTTGACGCTGCGCGACGTGCCTCAGGCGCATCTGGTGGTCGCCGGAAAGCTCCCGGCGCGGGATACGTCCTTCACGCCGTGTCCCCGGCGGCTGGCGCGAGCGGCGGGACTCCCGCCGCAGGCGGTGACGTTCACCGGCTTTGTGCCTGAGGCGGCCAAGCCCGCGCTCTATCGCGGGGCGCGGGTGTTTGTGTTCCCCTCGCGCTACGAGGGGTTTGGGCTGCCGCCGTTGGAGGCGTTGGCCTGCGGTGTGCCGGTCGTCGGGAGTGAGCGGGCCAGTCTCTGTCTCTTATACACATCTCC
>WFQZ01000275.1 GCA_015486785.1 Thermoflexales bacterium | reverse complement strand
GGTTGGCATCCACGCAGATCATATCCGCCTCGCGGAACAAGCGGCGATGGCGGTACAGGAATCCGGAGGTCACGGCGCGGTTTAGCTCCATGTCGTCAAACGCCAGCCATAGCCCTTGTGTCTCTTGGTAGATGGCCACATACGCGCCGGTGGTGTGCTCGGTGATCAGGGTGTAGTCGGTGTTGACGTTTAGGGCGTTCAGGTGCTCCAGGCGCTTTTCACCCCAGAGATCGCTGCCCACGGCGGTGATGAGTTGCACTTCTGCGCCCAGGCAGGCCAGGTTTTCGGCGATGTTGCGGGCTACGCCGCCCCATCCCAGGTGGATGCGGGCGGGGTTTGAGCGGGCGGATTGGGTCGGCTCTTTGGGGGTGACTTTCATATCGAGGCCGGCGGCCCCGATGGCTAAGACGCGGTGTCCTGATTCTGACATGGTTCTCCTCCTCATTCTCCGATGATTTCTGACGGGCCGGCGGTGACGTGCCACGAACGCGGTTTTTCCCATAGCGGAGATTCCCCCGGCAGTTGGATGTGGGGCAGGGGCCGCGCGGGCGTGAGTGCCGCCGGGGGGATCGGTTGGGCGTACAAGCCGCCGAAGATGTCAATTTCTGCCAGGCGATCCTGGGCGATCTTGTCGGCCAGGGCGGTGAGCCAGCCGCTGATGTTGCTACAGTGGCGTGCTCGTTTGTAGTCCGTCTGGATAGAAACCCAGTGTATCCGGGCGGTGGCGCACAGATGAATGGCTTGTTCCAGCCGCTCAAGCGCGGTCTCGCTGTCTTCCAGCAGCCAGGCCGTAAGGGCCAATCCGTAGTGACCGAGGGCTTCGTTTTGGCGATATACGGCGGCGACCTGTGACCGGAATTGGTGCCGGGCGCGGCGGTAGGCTTGCCGGGCGATTTCAAGCCGTTGGAAGCGCAAGGCTTCATCGCCGAGGTGCATGAGGAGCACGGCCTCGCCGAGCCAATCGTGGTGCTGGGCGGGACGCAGGGCTTGCAGGCCGAGGTCCCAATCGCCCCGGCGGCAGGCGGCGAGGGTGTTCAGGCGGCGGATTTCCGCAGCGCGGGGCAGGGGCGGATACTCCAACAAGGCCGCCGGTTCCAGGTAGATGGGAAGCTCAAACATGGCTACGTCAGGAAATTGATTTCGGGGCCGTCATCCCGCCGCACGATGATCCGCCGTAGTTGTTCCAGCGCGTTCCACGCTTGCGCCGGGAAGTAGACTTTGTCTTGCTGCGTGAGCGGCTGTTCCATCTGGCGCAGGGCGTCGATGAACTGGAGAGCGATTAGGCTGTCGGAGATGGGGATGCCGTTATCGTCCAGTTGCTGGATTTCGCGGGCGACGGCGTTGAGGAACTCGACTTGGGTCTCGGTGCGGATTTTGTCCAGGTATTGCAATCGTTCGGCACGGCCCTCGCCGAGTAGCTCCGTGGCCCATTGCCGCCATCCCGCCTGCCAGATGTCGGCCCATTGCCGGGAGATGGCCTCGTCCACTTCAATCGTGCCCAGGTGGACACGGTTGAGCTGTACGCCCAGCGCGGTGAGTTTGGGGCGCAGGCGGTTGAACAGCTCCGTTTGCAAGTCCGGCTGCTCCGGTCCCTCGGCGGATGGCGGCTGCCCCGGCGTGGTGATCTGCGCCGGAACGAGGTGATCGAGGGGGTGTTGCGCCAGCATCGTGCGCAGTGTGCCGCCGATGCTGCTGACGGCTCGCGCGGCCCAATCGCGCGTAGTTACGGTGTGGTTGGCCGCGTGGCGCACTTGCGTCACCGTGGCCGCTTGAAAGACGGCCTCCGATGATACGGGATAGGGGATTTCTTCGGTGGGGCGGCCCTGGGGAGTGATCTGGAAGTCTATTTCCACGCGACAGGTGACCGGCAGCCCTTCCTTGCTCATCGCTTTGACGGTGGTCGCGCCGTGCTGCGGGCGCAGGTCTATGGCCTGGTAGATGCGCTCGAACCGTTCCAGGTATGCCGCCGTCGGGCCGAGAAGCACCCGCGAGAATCGCCCGGCTCGCTCCAGGAGTACGGCTGTGTCGTTGTAGAGGGAGATTAGTGCTGCTCCGCCGACGTGCGAGATGTAGGTCTCGTCCCCCTGCACGGTGACCTGTTGTCCGCCTTCTCCCAAGGTGGTGGCCGGGTAGAGCGGTTGTTTGG
>WFQZ01000274.1 GCA_015486785.1 Thermoflexales bacterium | reverse complement strand
TGGCTGCCGCCCCCTTCATCCCGCCGTGGGCCGCCGTCATCGTCGGCTTGCTGGCCGGGCTGCTCTTGCCCTTCACGCTCTACCTGAGCGAGACCTGGCTCAAGCTGCGTGACGCCGCCGCCCCCATCGCCCTGGGACTGAGCAGCGGCCTCTGGGGCTTGCTCAGCGTGGGCCTGTTTGCCGATGCACGCGGCGGCCAAGGCTGGAACGGCATCGCGCCGCAAAGCGGCAACACCCTTGTGCCGGGCATCGGCGGATTGCTCACCGGCGACGGCAAGCAACTGGCCGCCCAACTCATCGGCCTGCTGGCGATTGGCCTGTGGGGACTGCTCTGGGGACTGGCGCTAGGTCTGCTGGCCTATCCGCCGCACCTCGCCGCCCGCCAAGCCGCCCCCCTGCCGGATGATTCCACGCCACCATCGGAGGAATGAACTTATGCGCGTGATTGCAGGAAAAGCAAAAGGACGTAAACTATACTCGGTACGCGGGGCCGGCACTCGCCCGATCACCGACCGCGCCAAAACCTCGCTCTTCAACATCCTGGGGGACGACATCATCGCAAGCCGTTTTCTGGACCTGTTTGCGGGCACCGGCCAAGTAGGCATCGAAGCCCTAAGCCGTGGCGCGGAGCAAGCGGTCTTCGTGGAAAAAGGAACGGCGGCCTTGCGCACCATTCGCGCCAACCTGCGCTTGACCGAGCTGGACGCTGCGGCCCAAGTCATCCGCGCCGACGTGTTCCGCTACCTGCTCACCACACCGACGCCCTTCGACTACATCTACGTCGCCCCACCGCAATACCGCGAGTTATGGATGCAAACGCTGCAAGTTTTGGATCGCCATCCGGCGTGGCTGGCGGAAGACGGCTGGGCCATAGCTCAGATTCATCCCAACGAATACCGGCCATTGGAGCTGCACACCTTGGACATCTTTGATCAACGGAAATACGGCAGTGTCATGCTGTGCTTTTACGCCCGGCGGGCCGAATCGAACGAGAGGGAGTAAACTTTGCGCCACATCCTGTATCTGGAACGACGGCGTGCCATCGCCAAAGCCTTACTGCCCAGCCTGCATCAACATTACGTGGTGACGATGCTCGGCACGCGGCGGGACGCGCTGCAACACCTGGAGCGGCATCTGCCGGACATTGTGTTGATTGATGTGGCCGCGATGAAGTTCAACGTCCAACGGTTCTGCGACGATCTGCGCAAGATCGCCCCGTCTCTCCCCATCTTCCTGCTGCTGAGCGAGACGATCAAAGAGCTGCCCTGTGCCGCCAACGGCAGCTTGCGACAACCTTTCACCCCGCGCAAGCTGCTGTACTGGCTCAACCGCGCCCTTTCGCAGCCCGAAGGGCAATTGCCGGAATGGCACGGCCTGCAACTTGACCCGCAGCGGGGCTTGCTCCTGTGGCAAGAGCAACAAGTCCCGCTCACACCCAAACGCGCAGCACTGATGCAAGCCTTCTTCAAAATCCCCGAAGAAACGTGGCCGCGAGGCCGCCTGATGAGCGAGGTCTGGGGCACCACCTACACCGGAGACACCCGCACGCTGGAAGTCCACATCTATTGGCTGCGCCGTGCCCTGCGCCAACTTGACGCCCCCTTCAAAATCGAAACCCGGCGGGGCATCGGCTACCGATTTGTGCATCTGGCGGAGGCCGCCACACCGGAGGGCGACGATTGGGACTCGCGTCCCACCCCAGAAGCGTGAGCAGTACATCCCCCATACCGGCACCGTTAGCAAGGAGTTCCCGATGAAACCTTGGAGATTCTTTCTGTTACTAGGCATCGCCTTCATTATTAATGGCCCGGCCCTGGCCGCCCCCGGCGTCCCGCAAGACCTGGCGGCCACCATCACCAAGCAAGCCTTCCCGCCCGACGGCAGCACCGTGGCTTACGACACAGAGATCACCTACACGCTCGCCATCTCCGCGCCCCTTTCTGTGACCCTGCGCCTCTACGATCCGCTGGATTCCCATCTGGCGTGGGGGACTTTCCTCCCACCGACCTACGGCGTCCGCTTTGACCCGCAGAGTCACGCGCTGACCGGCACGCTGGAACGGCCCACCCGGCAGATCACCTTGAGCTACAAAGTGCATCTGGGAGCGGACGCGCCCGCACTCCCGCCGGTAGGCTCATCCGTCATCTCCAACACCGCCTACCTGTACCAAGGACACTTCACGATCAGCCTGGCGCAGCCCTCCAACACCACGCACCACGCCGTCACCAGGCGAGCCATTGCCTACCTGCCGCTGCTGCTGCGCGACTTTCCTCCTAACCAACTGCCCTACGCCCCCGCCAACCCCACCCCGCCGGACAGAGCAACAGACCAAGATTCCCCGCTCACCTTGCAATGGAGCGGCGGCGACCCGGACGGCAATGCCGTCACTTACGACGTGTACCTAGATCAAGGCATCAGCACGCCGCAAACCAAAGTATGCACCTCGGTCACAGAGCCGCGCTGCGAAGTCAATGTGGCCTATGACGCCACCTATGCTTGGCAGATCATCGCCACCGACTCCCGCGACGGCGTTACCGCCGGGCCGCTGTGGCACTTCACTATGCGGGACAAACCGCTCCCCGCGTGGCTCACCTACTTAAACAGCATCCGCCGGGGCGCGGCCCTGCCCTCGGTGGATGAAAACGCAACGTGGAGCGAGGGATGCTGGCTACACGCCCGCTACATGGTCAAAAATGACTACATCGGCCACCAAGAAGACCCGAATAACCCTTGGTACACCAAGGCCGGCGCCTTGGCGGCCGGCAGCAGTAATACGATGGTCTACTCCAGCGTCTCCGCGTCGGATGAAGATGCCATTGATATGTGGATGGAAGGCCCGTTCCACGCCGTCGGCATCATCGACCCGCG